>JAAHIA010000002.1 GCA_010671975.1 Leptolyngbya sp. SIO4C1
CTGAGCAAAGGCGGCTTTAGCAAACGTGACCGGCTGTAAGAACTGGGTGCGCGCAAAATCAGCGCTGTTTTGCCAGTCGCTGCGGCTGAAGTCAGCATCGCCCACAAACTGAGCCTGGTTGAAATAGGCCGAAGCGCGAAACTGGCTCTTTTGAAAGCAGGTTGCAGCGCGAAACTGACTGCTGTTGAAGCGGACCTGACTGAAAAATAGGCTGTTGCTAAAGCTGCTTTCCTGCTGGAACTCGGCATCGGCAAAGTCTGCTGCGCGAATAAAGCGCGCGTCGCTCCAGTCGGCAGCCTGGGTAAACACGGCCTGAGCCCCCTCAACCACGTTAAGAAAATACAGGTTAGAGGCAATCAGCTGCCCTGTGACGGTGGTATGTACCAGCTTTAGCGGCCCTTGAAATAGGTTGATCTGAGGGCTGCTCGAGGCCGGCTGCAGCAGCAGTGACTGAGACAGACGGCCAATTTGGGCCAGGCGATTGCGATCGCGGCGCAGCTGCGCCACCGCCGCCGGCGGCAGATAGGGATTTTCTTCACTCAGCGAAGCGCGCTGACCCAAGCGACGCAGGTCCAAATCACCCAGCACCACTGAATCGCTCAAGTCTAGCCCCACCGGGGCTGATTCCGCCTGCCACTGCGTTTGAATTTGCTGATAAAACTGCTCGCGAAAGTCTGCCTCGCGCAGATCGAGGGTTAGCTGGCGCAGGTCAATCACTACCTGCCCGTCTCGTCGCAGAGGCGTCTGCAGCCGCTGCTGCAGCAACGTCGAGTCTAGCGCTGGGTCAGCCCAGGCCGAGGCCGGCATCCAGCCGAGCCCCAGCAGTATCCCCAGCAGCCCAGCCAGCAGCCCACAAACTGCTTTGAAGTCACGCCTGCCAATTGCCCCAGTTGCCATGTTGCCCTGCTCAGTCAGAAACCTAGCCCATTTAATCAGGCTGAGCGACCTGCCGACATGGCTGATTGCTAACAGCGTCTAGAAAATAGGCGCTGCTCGCCTTTGCCCAGACTAGGCTACCTGGGCAGAGCGACATTCAATGGGAAATCCAACGGCCTTCCAAGCGGCCACCCCGCCGCGCAGCTGCGACACGTTGCGATAGCCGTGCTGCTTAAGCAAACTGGCTGCGATCGCGGCGTCTTTGTCCGTTTCGCCATACACATAGATATCGCGCTGCGGCGACAGCGTTTGCTCAGCCTGCTTCACAACCGTCTTCAGCGGCATCGAAACCGCCCCGGTGATGTGGCAGGCATTAAAGACGTCGCGCTGACTCACATCGATGATGGTCAGCGCTGGCTCACCCCAGTCAAGGCGAGTTTTGAGATCGTAAACTTGAGAAAGCGACTTGAGCGGTGTCGGTCGAGGAAAGCCAAACTTAGTTTTCATAGGAATGCAGCGGCGCGAACGAACATAGAGTCATGTCTATCTGTAACCGTAACAAAACTGTTTAAAAGTTTCAATTTATATTTAGATACTGGCGTGATGACCTTAAAACATGATATGCAGAGCGACGCGGTGATTCAACCTCTCTCTCCCGCTGTCATTAGCCTGATTGCCGCCGGTGAGGTGATTGATTCGCTAGCTGCCACCGTGCGCGAGCTGGCTGAAAATGCGCTGGATGCCGGCGCAACTCGGATTCATATTCAGCTGTGGCCGCAGCAGTGGCGGGTGCGCGTCGCCGACAACGGCAGCGGCATGAGCCTGGTTGATTTAGAGCAGGCCGCAACGGCCCACAGCACCAGCAAGATTCGCACGCGGGCCGATCTGAGCCACATCTGCAGCCTGGGATTTCGGGGCGAGGCGCTGCACAGCCTGGCGCAGCTCTCAACCCTAGAGATTGTCAGTCGACCGCAGTCAGATGCGTCGGGCTGGCACATTCGCTACAGCCAGGAAGGGCGGCCAACCACGGTCGAAACTGCCGCGATCGCGCCCGGTACGATTGTCACGGCTGCCGATCTGTTTGCCTGCTGGCCGACCCGCCGTCAGGCCCTGCCCTCAGTTGCCCAGCAGCTGCGGGCGGTGCAGCTAATCGTTCAGCAGCTGGCGCTGTGTCACCCAGCTGTGACCTGGCAGGTGACGCAGGCTGAGCGCAACTGGTTCACGCTTTGGCCTGGTCAGACTGCTCAGGCGGTGCTGCCGCAGCTGCTGCGCGGCGTAGTCCGCTCTGATTTAGCGCAGCTGACGCTCGATGCTGAGCAGCTAGCCGTTTCGCAGGGGCAGCTGGCGCTGCTGGTGGGCCTGCCCGACCGCTGCCATCGGCACCGCCCCGACTGGATTCGCGTGGCCGTCAACGGCCGCGTGGTCAATGCGCCGGTGCTCTCTCAGGCGCTGATTCACAGCTTTCGTCGCACCCTGCCGCGCGATCGCTACCCAGTTTGCTTTTTGCACCTGCGCGTGCCGCCCGAGCAGGTCGATTGGAATCGGCATCCCGCTAAGTCAGACATCTATTTGCAAAATATGGAGGACTGGTGCGATCGCATTTCAGCCGCCGTGGTGCAAATTCTACGCCTGCATGACTTAAACCAAGCCGGTCAGGCCCAGCGGGTGCAGCAGCTGATTAAAGTTGCCGAGCAGGCCGGGCCTTATAATACCGGCCCTGATAATATTGGCGCTAACAATACTGGCTCTGACAGCATCGCAGCGCGCGCTCAGGGCAGTGCTCAAACACTGCCGGCGCGGCTCAAGGCGGTGGCTCAGGTCCGCAACACCTACATTCTGGCCGAGCACAGCGGCGGTCTCTGCCTGATTGAGCAGCATATTGCTCACGAGCGCGTTCTCTATGAGCAGCTGCAGGCTCGCTGGCAGACGGTGCCGCTAGAGCCGCCGATGATCTTAAGTCAGCTGCGATCGCAGCAGGTGGCACAGCTGCGGCGGCTAGGCTTAGAAATCGATCCTTTTGGTGAGGACCTCTGGGCGGTGCGCACGCTGCCTGCCGCGCTTCAAGGTCGCGATGACTGCGCCGAGGCCTTGATTGAGCTCAGCCTCGGTGGCGATATCGAAACCGCGCTGGTCGCCGTCGCCTGCCGGACGGCCATTCGCAACGGCACGCCGCTCTCGCCAGAGCAGCTGCAGCCGCTGCTAGACGACTGGCAGCGCACCCGGCACCCGCATACCTGCCCGCACGGCCGTCCCATCTGCCTCTCGCTCGCAGAGAGCAGCCTGTCGCGATATTTTCGGCGGCACTGGGTGATTGGCAAAAGCCATGGCGTTTAGGATTTTGGGTTAGGCTTTCGGACTTTGGGTTTAGATGGGAGTGCGGGTCTAACGCCAGGCTAAATTCTAAAATATCAGGCTTATTCGGGCGTGTTTTGGAGCGCTGGCTTTTCTTCGGGTAAAATTGCGCCTTCAACCGGACAGACTTGCAGGCAGATGCCGCAGTCGATGCAGGTGTCAAAATCAATCCAGTACCAGTCGGTGCCTTTGGTGTTTTTGCCAGGTCCTTCATGAATGCAGGCGACTGGGCAGGCATCAACGCAGTCGGCGACGCCTTCACAGACGTTGGTAACAATGGTGTGTGCCACAGGGATGTCGGCTCCTCAGTGTTTGCTTACGGATTTCCAATGTACAGCAGATTCTGGCCTGACAGCTGGCTGGCGGGTTTATGGTGAAGCAGCGCTGGCTCAGCCTACGGCTTCGATTTCGGGTAGGCCGTCATCGCGAATCCAGGCAATGCGGCTGATGCGGCGGGTGCGAGCGAGCTGGCGCAGCGCGGCGGGTGACTGGGTCATTTCTAGGCTGAGCTCGACTCGCACGATGCTGGCCGACTGGCGAATTTTTTGCGCGTAGGCGAAGGCAGCGGCGGCGGCCTGCGGCGTGGTGGCAACTACCAGCCAGTCGCTCGGCGGTGTCTCACTCGGCAGCTGCGCACTCGGTAGCAGCACCTGCTGTAGCGCTTCTACGTTGAGCACGAAGCCGACGCCGGGGTAGCCTTTGCCCTGAGGATGGTACAGGCTCAGCAGGTGGTCGTAGCGGCCGCCCTGGCCAATCACTTCGCGGGTTGAGCGGCTGACAATTTCGAAGACGGTGCCAGTGTAGTAGTCAAACGGCTGAATTAGGCTCAGATCTAGGATGAGTGAAGGACCGTCAGGCTGGTTCAGCGCCTCTAGCAGCTCAATTAAGGCTTTGAGCGCGCCTACGGTCAGCAGCTGCGGCGGCTCTAGATCGAGCTTGCTCACCGCTGATAAGACAGCTTTTGGCTCGCCGCGCAGATCCATGAGCTGCAGGGCGCGATCGCGCAGCTCAGAGGGCAGCGGCAGCGTTTCTAGGCTGACGCGATCGAGGGTGGCAATTGCCTGACGTACCTGCGATCGCACCGACTTAGGAAACGGCAGCAGCAGCGATCGCGTCAGGTCAGCCTCTCCCAAGATTAGATGCCACTGCTCTAGCCCCAGCGCCTGTAAGCAGCTGGCCGCCAGCAGCAGCACTTCCGCATCGGCTAGCAGACCGCTCGCGCCAATCAGCTCTACCCCGGTTTGGTAATATTCCTGCTGTCCGTCATCGCTGCCCGTCGCGCGGTGACGAAACACGTTGGCGCTGTAGCAAAGCCGCTGAGGATAGGTAACCGTATCAGTGCGAGCAACCGCTGCCCGCGCGATCGAGGCCGTCAGCTCTGGCCGCAGGCCCAGCCGCTCTCCCCAGCGGCTCTGCAGCTCAATCACCTCGGTCTGCTGAATTGCCCCACCGGCCATCAGCGTATCCATATGCTCAACGGTCGAGGTGATGATGCGGTGATAGCCCCAGCTGCGAAAGACGGCTTCAATGCGATCTTCAATCCACTGCTTCTGAGCCACGTCCAGGGGAAACAGATCGCGAGCCCCGGTTGGCGGTTGATATATCATTTACCTTTTTTGCCAAATAAACCACCCAAAAATCCGCTAGAGCGCGTCGACTTCTGTGACGTACTCTGAGCCGATCGCTTTGTCTGCATGTTTAATCGCTTTTGCAGCTCCATTCCCATCGCGTCATCTGGCTTAAGCTCGAGCGCTCGCTTGCAGTGAATACTCGCCATCTTGGCCTGACCCGCTTTGAAATAGAGGCTAGCTAAATAGCTGTGGCAGCGGGCGCTATCTGGATGCGATTTGATAGCCTCGCGCAGTTCAACAATGGCGCGCGAATAGTCTTGCTTATATTCAAATGCTTTGGCCCGATTGAGATAGCTATCGATGATCACATCTCGCCGGCGGCGGCGGGGGACTGATGCGGTCTCTGTCGGTGCGTCTGCTGCCGTCGCCGCCGGCTGCGCCGCTTTGGCTCCTGAGGTAGCAGTGGGGACAGCGGCATCGCCTTTGCGCATAACGTAGACCGCATTGAGCTCGCTAATCGCACCAATCACAGCTAAAACGTCTTCAAGCGATTCATACTGACTTTCTCTGAGTCGCTTTAGCTCTGTATCGTAATCATATTCAAGGTTATTGCTAGAAAAAAGCGCTTTGGCAGGCTCGCTGTTCAGCTGCAGCAGTATCGGCTGCTGCTTCAGCTGCTGCCCTTTGAGCCGCAGTAAAACACCGTGCTCAACCGTTGACTTTTCTTGGCTCAGCGTTTCATACGCTGGGTTAACCAGCTTCGATAGCAGCTCGCTAGCCCGCTGCTTTTCCGTATCATCTGCGTCTCGCAGGCTGTCAGGGTGAAGCTTACGAGCAATTTTGAGATAGCGTTTGCGCACCTGCTTAGAGTCGGCCTCTAGCGATACGCCAAGCACCGCATGGTAGTCCACCACATCCAGTTTGAAAAGTCCTTGGTCAATTTGCATAGCCTTTGCGTGCGATTTCTTGAACTGTATGCGCTCAAAACTCGATTGAGCGATTGCCATCAAGTTAGGCAGATTGGTCAGATCTGCTTATGGAGTTAGTCTTGGTTTAGTCTCTATAGCTTGCTCTATTCGTTTAAAAATAACTAGTTCAGAGATGACTTTTTCTCACAGACGCTGGCCACCGCCTTAGGCAGGCGCAAATCGCTCTAGAGGCTTGACGCCAGCTAGCGCCTGGCTCAGCGCTGTTTGCAAGTGACCGTTGGTGGCTAAAATTCGACCCGACTCAATCTCAAACGGCCCTTCGTCATAGGCGCTGACGCAGCCGCCGGCTTCTTCTACAAGCACCACGCCGGCTGCCAAGTCCCAGGGGGACAGGCCGCGCTCCCAGTAGCCGTCTAACCGACCGCTGGCCACGTGCGCTAAGTCGATTGCCGCTGAGCCGCCGCGCCGCACGCCCTGGGTCAGGTGAGTCAGATGGCAGAATTCCGCATAGTTATTGTCTATGGTTTCGCGCCGATCGTAGGCAAAACCGGTAACCAGCAAGCTGTCTGAGAGGGTTGCGGTGCTTGAGACCTGAATCGGGCGGCGATTGCGAGTGGCGCCAAGTCCTTTGGCTGCTCGATAGAGGTCGTTGTGTACCGGATCAAAGATTGCGCCTACGCTAGGAATGCCGTCAATCAGTAACCCCACCGAAACCGCGCAGGCTGGATACTGATGGGCGTAGTTGGTGGTGCCGTCTAGCGGATCGATAGCCCACAGCAGCGGCTGATCGGCGCTGCCAGCGCGGCCTGATTCTTCAGCTAAAATCGCGTGATCGCTAAAGTGTCGCTGAATCACGGTGAGCACCGCTGCTTCTGAGGCTTTGTCCGCCTCGGTAACCAGATCGCCCGGTCGACCCTTCTCTTGAATATCGCTGAGCTTGCCCCAGTACTGCTGCAGCACGGCCCCGCCGGCGAGGGCGGCTTCGGTGGCAATGTCCAAAAAACGCTGAAGTTCAGCAGAAGAAACCATAGAAATTAAAAAGCAGTGAGAGAGCGATCGCGGCTAGTCTTCATCGAGCGGCAGGCCAACCCGGACCTTGCCTTTGCCAAAATAGCGGCCAAACTGAAGTTCATAGACTTCGTCTTCGTCTTGGGTTTCGACTTCTAAATCTGTACGGGGATAGCTGACGCACAGCAGCGCATAGCCCTGCTCGCGCAGCGCCGGCGAAAGCCCCATCGCTTCTGGCTGCTCTACGCTGCCTGACAAAATTCTGACGGCGCAGGTAGTGCAGGCCCCGTTACGGCAGGCAAAAGGAAGATCGGCGCCCTGATTTTCTGCCGTCTGTAGCACATAGCGATCTTCAGGAACGCGCACCGTATACTCGCACTGCTTTTGCCGATGATGAATATGAACGGTATGGGTTTGAGTCATGAGGGAAGCGTACAGGTCTCAAGCATGCCCTGTTTATGTTCGCACGAAAGCTTAGCAAAATTAAAATCGATCTTTCGACAGCCGCGCGATATCTGATAGGATAGCGAAGCTGTGAAAAGTTGACTTTTCAGCAGTTTGGAGAGATGGCCGAGTGGTTTAAGGCGCAGCACTGGAAATGCTGTAACGGGGCAACTCGTTCGAGGGTTCGAATCCCTCTCTCTCCGTTACTGTCTCTGTTATTGCCCAGCTGCTTCGCTCAACGGCAGTCGCTAAGCGCGTTTTCCCAATCGGTCTAGGCTCAGGGCGATGCCTGCGATCGCAATCAGCACAACCCCCGCGCCCTGAATCAGCTGAATCGACGGCTGGCTCAGCAGCAGCCAGGCCAGCCCTGCGGTCAATAGCGGCGCTGCGGCCATGACCACAGCGGCACGATGGCCGCCGGCTAGCCGCAGCCCCAGCTGCTGACACAGGTACCGCAGGCTCGCCACGCAGCCCAGCCCTAGCCCGCCTAAAAGAAAGAACTGGGCCGCCATGCCGGCAATCAGCCCGACCGGGCGAATCAGCAGCAGCACGCTGGTCAGGACGGCGGCAACAGCGGCATGCACGACACTGATTGTAGCGGCGTGAGACTGGCGAGCTGGGTGCAAATTTAGCGTCACTAGATAGAGGGCAAAGGCCAGCGCCGCCAGCAGCGCCGCCCCGAGGCCGGTAGGGCTAGCGCCGGTAAACCCAGGGCGGGCAATCAGCACCAGGCCCATAGCAATCGCGCCCATCACCACCCAGCGCAGCAGGCTTGGCCGCTCTCGGCTGACGCTCCAAATCAAAGGGATGCTGACAATTGGGTAGGCAAACAGCAGCGCTGCCGCCAGCGTCGGACCCAGCAGCGCCGCCGCTTGATAGAGAAAAATCTCAGAGCAGATTAGAAAAAAGCCGCTGCCGGCCAGCTGTAGGGCCAGCTGAGGGCTCTGCCTGATCTGCTGCAGCTCGCTCCAAACGCCGCGATGCAGCTGCGGCGCTAGCAGACAGACTGCCGGAACGAGCACCAGCATTCGCAGCCATACCAGCGCGATCGCGGTCCAAATGCTAAACGAGACCAGCGGCTCAAAGCGGAGGCCAAAGCGACTGCTGCCTTGAGCAATAGCCGCCACCAGCAGCAGGCTTAGCACCCACAGCAGCGTTGCGATGGCGCTAAAGGCCAGGCCCTTTTGCCGCTGTGGCCGCTCCTCACTCATGCGAACGGCAATGCGAGGACCGCTGAGCGTCTGACCGCCGTAGGGCGGCTCTAGCCGTCGCGAGGGCGCCATTGGCAGCTGCGGTTCATTGGCGCGGCTGCGCTCCATCAGGATGCTGCCGGCAGTATCGGAGGTTTCTACCAGCGGTGCGTTGTTGATGCGCGCCTGATGAATTTTGAGCTGGCTGTCGCGCAGCTGCTGGCTGAGCTGCGTCACCAAGTTTTCTAAGATAGCCTCGCCCCGCTGTTCCATAGCCTGCATGCGGGTCAGCTGCTGGGCCATAGCGCTCTGATAGCTGCTGAGATCTTGCTGTAGCGACTGCAGCGTCTGTGACAGGGTAGCATCGAGCGAGCTGAGCAGCTCGTTGGCCTGGCTGGGGACCATCAGCCCTTGCTCTGCGGAGCGAACCACATAGCTGCGCAGGTCTTCCTGCAGGTTTTTGGCCATCACCCGAGCGAGCTGCTTTGCCCAAGTTTGCTGCTGGGCTGCCTGCTGCTGCGAAAAGGCCCGATCGGAGCGCTGCTGCAGTTCCTGGTAGTGAGCTTCAAGCGCCTCGTAGCGCTGGCGCAGCTGCTCAATCGCAGACAGCAGCCGCGCTTTTTCAGCTTCTAGGTAGTGAATATCTTGAGCGAGCTGAGCTGCGAAATGCTGCTGAAGCTGCTGAAAGTCTGCGTCTAGAGATTTCAGCAAGTCCTCATTATTTGCTGGTGTCTCAGGCTCACTCATGGCGTCTGGTTCTCGGTAGCGCTTGCAGAGCTGTGCTGCGACTATAGCAGCTCACTTCCTCCTCTGCGCTGTTAATTTTGCACAGAAGTGTCCAAAAAATCGCATACAAACAATTAAAGACAGGCGGCTGCCTGTCTTTAAAGCGAAGATTTGCGATCGCGCTAGATAATCATGCCGTCTGGAATCAGCGCATTCTTTAGCACCACGACAATGCCGCTGCGAATGTAGAAACCTAGGTCTTCGCGCTCAGCTTCTTGAATGTCTTCCTTATTCAGGATTTTGACATTTCGCCCGATGCGAGCATTTTTATCGACGATGGCGCGCTTGATGGTTGAGCCTTCACCGATGCCCATCGAGACCTTCCCTCGCGTCATGTGCTGGCTGCGTTCAGACAGCGGCTCGTAGTAGTCGGCCCCCATCAGCAGCGAATCTTCAATGACGCAATCGGCATTGACCCGCTGCCGCAGACCAATCACCGAGTTGTGCACCTGGCAGCTCTTGAGAATGCAGCCTTCGCCAATGATCGACTGCGTTACCTGACAGTCTTGTAGCTTACTCGGCGGCAGGTAGCGCGATCGCGTGTAAATAGGCGCCTGCTCATCGTAGAAGCTAAAGGGCGGCTCCGGCTGCCGGGTCAGGGCAATGTTGGAATTGAAAAAGGCTTCAATCGTACCAATATCTTCCCAATAGCCGTCGAACAGATAGGCCTGCACATTGTAGTCGCGAGACGAGGCCGGGATAATTTCTTTACCGAAGTCGGTCTGATCGGCCAGGCGACGCAGCAGATCGACCAGCACCTGCTTTTTGAAGACGTAGATTCCCATCGAGGCAATAAACGGCTTCTCCTGAGCCTGCTCTGCCGTTAGCCCCAGCGTCGTGGTGTCTACCTTCATCGCCTCTAGCGCATCGCCTTTGGGCTTCTCAGAAAAGTCTACGATACGGCCCGAGCCGTCAATCTTCATCAGACCAAAGCTGGAGGCTGTCTTGTAGCCAATCGGCACCACCGACAGCGTAATGTCGGCCCCGGTCTGCCGATGCCGCTCGACGAACAAACGATAGTCCATCCGGTAGAGATGGTCACCAGATAGGATTAAAAACTCATCGACATCCCAGCTGTCGAACAGCCAGAGATACTTGCGGACAGCGTCGGCCGTCCCCTGGAACCAGTTAGGATTCTCAGGCGTTTGCTGAGCTGCTAGAACTTCGACAAATCCATCACTAAACTGAGAAAAATTATACGCTCGCGTCAAATGGCGATTGAGCGAGGCCGAGTTGAACTGAGTTAAAACGTAAATCTTTAAAATTTCCGAGTTAATGCAGTTGCTGACTGGAATATCAATCAGACGATATTTGCCTGCCAGCGACACAGCTGGTTTGGCTCGATATTTCGTTAACGGATAGAGGCGGGTGCCGGCACCACCACCTAAGATAATTGACAGAACTCTTTTCACAGACCGACCCAGATACCCAACTTAACTATGCACCTCCCTAGTGTCTGACTGTATCCAACACTTGACAAGGGGGGATCAAGAAATCAAAAGACTTTTGTGCTCTCCGATACGCTCGAATGGCGTACTGACTGCACCGCCTCAGACCCATCAAAGCGGCTAACGGTGCTGGCGTATTCTGCCATAAGAAAGATTTCGATTAAACAGTGCTGACGCATTCTGCCGGAAGGAAGATTTTGGTCAAACTGCGGCTGTTAGAACTGGCAGCTAGCGCTGACGGCTGTCGTCTAGCGGACCGTTTTCTAAGATGTGATCTGCCACGTCTCGGATAATCTGGCGCAGCCGGATCTGGTTGGCGCTGTGGTCAATCGTCACAGTCATGACGTAGCGCTCCTCACCAATCTTGACGGCCAGCGTACTGCCAATCACTTTTGAATTTTGACCCGTTTTCTCGCCAATCCAGTGCACGGCCGGACCGGCATTTTGCAGCGCTTGATAGCCAAAATCCCAGTCGTACTGCCCCACTAGCGCATCTAGCAGCTCCGCATCACCGGCAATTTCAAAGCTGTAGATGCGGCGCATCATTTCAGTCAGCTCGCGAGCGGTGCTGCGGTTAGACTTGCTGCCAGCATTTTTCGGGAAAGTGCTGTCGCCTACCAGCTTATAGTCAACAAAGGTAACCGGAAAGCCAAGCTCGCGAAACGTTTGGTTGATGTAGTCGCGCCCTAGATAGTCAATCAGCTGATTGGTGGCAATGTTGTTGCTTTCTTTAATCATCCGGGCCATGACTTCGCGCAGCGCATATTCGCGATCGACAAAAATCTTCGCCCCGTCTGCGTTTTCGGTAAAGTTACCAGGGTCAATATAGA
The DNA here is from genome assembly GCA_010671975.1 of Leptolyngbya sp. SIO4C1. Lineage (GTDB taxonomy): Bacteria > Cyanobacteriota > Cyanobacteriia > Phormidesmidales > Phormidesmidaceae > SIO4C1. Next base: position 11,435 of record JAAHIA010000002.1, read on the forward strand.
TTTTTTCGTCGAGGTCGATGCCGGCTTCTGTCACTCTTTGCATCAGCGCGATCGCAATGGGCAGCTTGATTAAGCTAGCCGGGCTGGCCGGCGGCACATCGCCTTGAAAGCTGCGACATTCGCGGCTGTCTAACTGGCAAACCACAATGCGCACATCCTCAGCCGGGCCGAGCTGGCCAGCAATCGCTTCAAGGAACCCCGACTGCTGAGCATCCACCTGCCGCTCAATGGGCCGAAGAATCTGCTGATACTGCTCGACTTTACTAGCAGCCTGAGCCGCTAGCACCGAGTCTGCTTCTACCGCTGCCAGCTTGCGGATGGCAGCGCCCCATAGAAACTCCTGCTGCTGCAGTGAGGCCAAAGTGCGATCGCCTGACTGGTGCAGCGCCACCGCCTGATCGGCTAGCTCAATCGCGCGGCCGTAGGTCGCCTTAGCGTCTTCTTCAAAGGCGATGCTCTGCGAGAGCCGAAAGGTCAGCTGCGACAGCGTCAGATAGGGAGCAATCACCCCCATATCTCGAGCGTAGGTCAGCTGAGGCAGCGATTTTATCTCGGTTTGAATTTGCGATCGCAGCTGATGCAGATCGTCAACCGAATTAGCTCGATCGATCTGCGCTAGGGTCGGATGGGCGCTAACCCATTCGGGCGCTAGCGCAATCGGTGGACGCAGCCAGGCAATACCTACGGTGAGGGCAAGCGTTGAGAACACAGTCTTGGTTGCGTACCATAAAGAGGGCATCTTAAATCATAGCGCTTAAAGAGTTGAAAGCACTTGCAACAATAGTTTATTAGCAAGCTGGCTCGTGCCCTAGGTTAGCGGAAAAGCCAGCAGCAAGATGGTGAGAACCTATACAAATTGTTAACTGTGCGTTAACCCGCCTAGGGAGTGACTGAGCAATTTGCCGCCAATCAGTTTGGGCAGACTATCAAAACTCGTCAGACATCCTTCTATACTGGTAGCCTGGCAATTCTGTCTGAAGCAGTCTCAAGCATACCGAAGGAGCCTCCATGTCCGCTATTCGCGAGTTGCACCAACAGCTCACGCGCAAAGACCGAACAGCGGTCGAAATTGCGCAGGCTTATTTGGATCGCATTCAGGCGCTAGAGCCGAAGCTACACAGCTTTTTAACAGTAACGGCTGACAGGGCGCTGGCGCAGGCCCAGCAGGTCGATGCCAAAATTGCAGCTGGCGACCCCATTGGCCCTTTGGCCGGTGTCCCCATTGCCCTGAAGGACAACCTCTGTACGCAGGGCATTCGCACCACCTGCGCGTCTAAAATCTTAGAAAATTTTGTGCCGCCCTATGAATCGACAGTTACCCAGCGGCTAGCCGAGGCGGGGGCCGTCTTTCTGGGTAAAACCAACCTTGATGAGTTTGCCATGGGCAGCTCAACCGAGGCCTCCGCTTTTCAAAAGACGGCCAATCCCTGGGACCTGTCGCGCGTTCCAGGCGGATCCTCTGGCGGCTCGGCGGCGGCGGTGGCAGCTGGCGAAGCGCCAGTCGCGCTGGGGTCAGATACGGGCGGCTCGATTCGTCAGCCGGCTGCCTTCTGCGGCGTCGTGGGACTAAAGCCTACCTATGGACTGGTTTCTCGCTTTGGTCTAGTGGCTTTCGCCTCATCGCTCGATCAGATTGGGCCGTTTGGCCGCACGGTCGAAGATGCAGCCATTTTGCTAGGCGCGATCGCAGGCTATGACCCCAAAGACTCCACCAGCCTCAAGGTCGACATCCCTGACTATACGCAGCACCTTAGAACCGACCTCAAAGGCAAGCGCATTGGCCTAATCAAAGAAACCTTTGGCGCCGGGTTAGACGCATCCGTGAGTGAGGCCATCCACGCTGCTGTCGATCAGCTCAAAGCCCTCGGGGCTGAGATTCAAGAAATTTCTTGCCCTAACTTCCGCTATGGGCTGCCGACCTACTACATCATTGCGCCCTCTGAGGCTTCATCCAACCTAGCCCGCTATGACGGCGTCAAGTACGGCCGCCGCAGCGAAGAAGACAACCTGATTTCGATGTATGCCAAAACCCGCGCTGACGGATTTGGCCCTGAGGTGAAGCGGCGCATCATGATTGGCACCTACGCACTGTCGGCCGGCTACTACGACGCCTACTATCTCAAAGCGCAAAAGGTGCGTACCCTGATCAAGCAAGATTTTCAAACTGCTTTTGAATCAGTTGACGTGCTGCTTTCGCCCACGGTGCCGACTACGGCCTTCAAAGCCGGTGAAAAAGTAGACGATCCGCTCAGCATGTATCTCACTGACCTGATGACCATTACCGTCAATCTAGCTGGCCTGCCCGGCATCAGCCTACCCTGCGGCTTCGACTCGGCCGGCATGCCGATTGGTCTGCAGCTAGTGGGCGACGCGCTGCGAGAAGATACGCTGTTTGAAGTTGCCTCGGCCTACGAGCAGGCGACCCAGTGGCACACCCAGTCGCCGTCTTTGTAAGCATTTCCTAACTTTTTGGGTAGAACATCTCTGACTTTGTAAGGATTCCTTGAAATACCCGGAGAGCGGGCTGGCAGCGTCTGCCAGTTTCGGCTATATCTTTAGAAGGATTTAGAAGAAGGATTTAGAAGAAGGATTTAGAAAGACGACCAGAGCTGGTGTCTACGCTTAGCTGCTCGCTTACGAGCCGACTTGCGAACTAGCTCAACGGCTGAAATTGGCAGCACAATTGGCCAAAGAATAGAAGCGATAGCAATGACCACCCAGGCATAGCGATCGCCTCTGCTGGCCGTACAATCGCTGAGATGAATGCAGCTTAAGATAGCTGCAACCCAAATGGCAGGGAGAAAGTAAAGGTTCATAAGCGCCTTTGGCGATGACTTTGGTCGATGAGATGAAGATGCGTCCCAGGCTGCGAATCTAGCAGCTCGTCATCAGTTGGGAATGTTTTCACAATATTAAACTTCTCGTCAGATATCACGCCTGCGTAGTTATCCTTAACTTTTAGCCGATTAGCTCTACAATTCTCTGCGTAGTAACCCTTATCTTTTGATAGGATCATAGGCTGCACATGCAAGCCTGGAGATAAGGAGACCCTCAATGGCCCGAATGTATTACGACAGCGATGCTAACCTCGACTTACTGAATGGTAAAACCGTAGCAATCATTGGATATGGCTCCCAAGGTCACGCCCATGCGCTCAATCTGAAAGACAGCGGCGTCAGCGTCATTGTCGGTCTCTACGAAGGCAGCCGGTCGCGCTCAAAGGCAGAAGCGGCAGGGCTCACAGTTCAACCTGTCGCCAAGGCAGCCGCCACCGCCGACTTGATTATGATTCTGCTGCCCGACGAAGTACAGCGCACTGTCTACACCGAAAGTATTGCCCCCCATCTTGACGCCGGCAAAATTCTGGCCTTTGCTCACGGGTTTAACATTAATTTTGCTCAAATTGTTCCTCCTGACGACGTAGATGTGGTGATGGTTGCGCCAAAGGGACCAGGGCATCTGGTGCGGCGCACCTACGAGCAGGGGCAGGGCGTCCCCTGCCTGTTTGCGGTCTATCAGGATGCCTCCGGGCAGGCGCGCGATCGCGCTATGGCCTACGCCAAAGGCATTGGCGGCACTCGCGCCGGCATTTTGGAAACCACCTTTCGCGAGGAAACTGAGACCGATCTGTTTGGGGAGCAGGTGGTGCTCTGCGGCGGCCTCAGCGAGCTGATTAAGTCAGGCTTTGAGACCCTAGTCGAAGCTGGCTACCAGCCAGAGCTGGCCTATTTTGAGTGTCTGCACGAGGTCAAGCTGATTGTCGATCTAATCGTCGAGGGTGGCTTAGCCAAAATGCGCGACAGCATCTCTAACACGGCCGAATACGGCGACTACACGCGCGGGCCTCGGATTATCACAGACGATACCCGGGCTGAGATGCGCAAAATCCTTAAAGAGATTCAAACTGGGCAGTTTGCTCGCGAGTTCGTCTTAGAGAACATGTCGGGCAGCGCCGGCTTTAACGCCATCCGCCGCCGTGAGTCAGAGCACCCGGTTGAAGAAGTGGGTAAAGATCTGCGGGCCATGTTTAGCTGGCTTAAAAAGGTCTAAGGGCGTACACTTTAGCCAGAATCTTTTCGATTCAATCCGTGTAGGCTTGGCAGCTGCCAAGCCTTTTCTTTCTTAGAAGCTTTATCGGCTGCCGCAGTCTAGGCGAGCTGAAGCAGGAACGGATAGGGCCGGTTCAGCTGCTGAATTCAGCAGTGCTGAGGCAGTTGCCAAGGCATGGTAGCAGCTGGGTAAAAAGTTTTCAGCTGGCAGCACGTCTTGCACATGAAATCGCCGCAGCCGCTCCCTCACCTGGCTCTGGGCACCCACGATGAAAATTTTGCCCTGCCGATGGCGAGCGGCTCTAATCTCAGCCTCAATCGTCAGCGAAGCGGTGACGCCCATCAGCGGTACATCGCTCAGATCTAGAATCAAAACGTCATAGGTTCGCCCCATGTGATAGGCAATCGTTCTGGCAGCCCCGTAGCTCATCGGACCGCTCATCTATGGGGATGACTTCGTGGTTGACGACTTCCAGAGCCAGAGCTCGACCGCGCTGGCCAGCAGCGGCGCGGCGGTCTCGACCACCGCGTTTGGCCTGTTCGAGGGGCTCATGCGAGACCTCGATAGCACTTCCATGCCGGCAATGCGATCGCTATCCCCATCAAAAATTAGCCCAACAGCGTTACCGGCCGCGCCCGACTGATGATGTGCCTTCATCGCCCTATACAGATCGGGAATATACTTTGGTAAAGGCTCCGGTGCGCCCCCTGCGAAGAGCGGATCGGCGCTGCTGTTCAGCTCATTGATCGGCATTTCTAAAATCTTTTCTAGGCCGCCCGCTGCCGCGCCGTGCATCACATCGGCAAAGACGCTCAGGCTGCCCTCACGAATGGCGGCGCGAATTGCTGCAATATCTACCTTGCTCTGAATCGCCTGACAGTAGCTCGGCCAGGGATCAAACGATTGAATCTGGCCGGCCTGCGCTGCCTTGGGCGCGGCTTCATTTAGCTTGGCTTCAATCTTTTGCGTCACCTCGGGCGGCACCGAGCCGCCAAAGGCGCCTTTTACCTTCAGACCTGAATAGGCCGCCGGATTATGGCTAGCCGTGATGACAATGGCGCCCAGCGCCGAGCGGTCGTAGGCTGTCCAGCTAAAAGCTGGCGTCGGTGCAAAGCAGCTAGACAGCAGCACATCATAGCCAGCAGCGGCAACTGACTCTGCCGCAGTTTGAGCAAATTCTGGCGACAGGAAGCGGCGGTCGTAGCCCACAATTACTGTTTGAGAGCCAGTATTCTGACCGTAGCAGGTTTCCAAAACGCCAGCGGCCAGTGCAGCCACTCGAGCCACCCGCTCGAAGGTAAAATCTGCCGCAATCATGCCGCGCCAGCCATCGGTGCCAAACTTGATCGACTTACCGATAAACGCGGCGGGAGAAAGATTAGCTGCCATAAGAGTTTCAGTAGAATTACGAAGAAAAAATTAAAATGCTCTACCGCAGTTTAACGAGAGACTGCTGATAGGCGCTAGCACGCTAGCCTACTCTACTAAGACTTTACGGCCATAGCCGGACTGAATGGCAAAGAGACTGAAGGGCAAAAAGCTAGAGCGCGATTCCCTCAATCGTAAACGGTGCCTTTGATGAAACCTCAACTCGAGCTGCCCCAGCCGTAGAAATCCGCACTATCTGAGCCGGCAGCAGCGTTGTCGCCGATGGCTCTATGGCAGCCACGTGCGATGCGATGAGGGTACCATCAGCGGCCCAGGCCCTCACAGAAATCGGCCGCGTACTGCGACCCTGAACCTGCATCTGCGCCTGCTCGGCCTGCAGCTCAATCTGGAATGACTGCTTCGTGCCCATTGGCATCAGCACGACCTGCTCTGGATGCATAGCAAAGCGAGGATTAGACGGGGTAAGTGCGATCGCATCGGTGAAGACCACCCCCTGTCCTGCTAGCTGAGCCGCAGCTGGCTTTAGCACCGGCAGCTGATAAAAATCTAGCAGGTGGGCCGCTCGTAGCGTTTCGGACAGCGATTGAATAACGGTCGACTCGGTCGACTCGGTCGATGCGGTCTGATGATGGGCGTCTTCGAATAGGGTAGGGGACAACACAGGTCTATCCTCAACTGACTACTGCAACCTACACCCAGCAGCTTAAAGATTCCGGTATTCACCCGGTTAGGGTGTGATGCTTTTCAAACTGTCTGGCTGTTTTAGCTGGCTCTAGTTCAAGTATTCACGTAATTTTAGGGCATGTGCGATTCATTTATAAAGAGTGCGTGCTAAGCGCCGATCTTGCTGTAAAATCCCAGTAAAGAGATAAAATAAAGTTGATTTTGCCAATTTTTGAGCATTGACTATTTTTTCTACAAGTGCCACATGGCGGATTTGCTCGCGTCAAATGGCGGATTCTGACAAGCGAACATCAAACTCGCTGTGAGCAAGTAGGCGCTCTTGTGGTAGCCTAGATGAGCGTCAGCATAAACATAACGGGATGTAGCGCAGCTTGGTAGCGCACTTCGTTCGGGACGAAGGGGCCGCTGGTTCGAATCCAGTCATCCCGATTTCGAAAATTCTGCAACCAGCGCCCCCCCTTGGCCGCTGGTACTCGAAACGAGAAGCGAAGCTACGAATCCAGTCATCCCGATTTCGAAAATTCTGCAACCAGCGCCCCCCCTTGGCCGCTGGTACTCGAAACGAGAAGCGAAGCTACGAATCCAGTCATCTCGATTTCGAAAATTCTGCAACCAGCGCCCCCCCTTGGCCGCTGGTACTCGAAACGAGAAGCGAAGCTACGAATCCAGTCATCCCGATTTCGAAAATTCTGCAACCAGCGTCCCTTTTGGCCGGGAGCA
>JAAHIA010000020.1 GCA_010671975.1 Leptolyngbya sp. SIO4C1
CTCAGGGTCGTGTGATTGGCACCTGGGCTGATGTGCTCAACCGAGCCAACCTGGGCATGGAAGTCATGCATGAGCGCAATGCTCACAACTTCCCGCTTGACCTGGCCTCAGCTGAAGCTGCGCCGGTCGCGCTGGTTGCTCCTGAGATTGCTGCGTAGGCGATTGCTTTGGCCCATGGCCTAAGTTGATTGAACCGCGTACCGAAAGCGCCCCCTGCAGAGCAGCGGGCGCTTTTTGATGTTTAAAGCACCGCTTGAAATTAAAGTTGAGCGTCTAATAGCTTTTGGGAGCAAAGCTATCTTCAGTCAGGCATTAGCAGTAAACTGTCAAAAACCAGGATGAGAATCTTGACTATGTTTGCTACGATTGCCCCTATACTATTTGCCTGATACATGTTTCCAACGAACGAAGCAGGCCACCTGGTTTTCCTGAATGTATCAAGATATGGACTATTGGGAGTTTCTTATCCAACAAGAAGGCGATCAAACCTGGTTGCCGCTTGAAACCAAGCAGGTGGAAATTCTAGAAGGGCGCTACCGCGTTGCGGCTCACACTAACCGAGTCAATACGCCGGTGGAAGTTCGTCTCGATCAGATTTTGCTGGATGAACTGCCGCCGCGACGCCGGGTGCGTAAGCGACGCGCTCAGACCAATGAAGCCGGTCTGCTGATTATTTTTCCTTTTATGCAGCTTGCCCCCGGTAAGTGGGATATCAGCTGCAGTGGCGCTGATGTGATGAACGATCTGCTGGGGGCTGGCTGGCAGCACCGCGTACAGCTGCAGGTGCTACCCCGAGCGGAAGAAGAGTGGGAGCCGGATTGGTCGCAGCCGGAGCAGCATCAAGATTTGTCAGACAGCGCTGTTCAACCAGAGCAAGCAGATGGTTCAGTTTCATCTTCCGCTGTGCGATCGCAGCCGGCGCTGCAGTTAGAGCAGTCGCTTGATCAAGCGGCTGTGGCTGCGATCGCAGCTGGCTATCACTACATTCAGCTCAAGCAGCAGGCCTACTTAGCTCAGGCAGATCAGCCGGTGATGCTAGCCGGCGATGTTCTCTCACCCGAGACGTCTGACAGCACCACCGAGGCAGAGCTCTGGGTGCAGCTGCGCGATCCGCAGACGACTAGCATTCTACTAGAGACGCGACAGCCTCTATCGCTAACAGCGCAGCGAGCGAGCTTTAGTCTCGAGCTATTGCTGCCAAATACGGTTGAAACGCGGGTGGTCGTCGGTGAAACAGCGCTGTTTGACCGAGCTGATACGACGGCTGCGCTGGCGTCTGCCACTTTTACAATTACGCTCGGGCTGCTGCAGATTTTAGAGCGCCTGGCCAATGCCGCAAGCAGTCAGACAGCACGCCTAACCGAAGCCATGTTTGAGGAAGAGGTCTCAGTGTATCCTGGCTCAACCGAGCCGTTTACCCAGCCAGTCAAAAATCCAGAGACGCTGATTTCACCCGATTTGCCGCTATCGTCACCCAAGGTCAAGGTGCTGGTGCCGTCGCTTGGAATCACGCTACCGCCGCAAATCTATCGACCCGAGGCCGATAAAGCCTCGGAACAAAGTCCTGAGCTGCCGAGTTTCCCACCCCGAAGCGCGCCGCTGGCAGAGCCGGATCTGCCAGCCGCCGCCGACCCCGATAGCCCAGGACCGCTTGAAGACGCGCTGCTGCCAGCGCCTGACACAGCCCCGACTGAAGCAACGCTGCCAGAGTTAGACATTGCCACTGAGACCGCCGAGTCAGCGGATTTGGTAACCGACAGCGGTGCGCTGAAGCTGCCGGCAATTTTCGACAGCGATCTTGAAGACGGGGACCTTGAAGCCAGCCTAGTCGCGTCCATCCTAGAAGATGACGATAATCTAGAAGAGGACTTAGAAGTCGTCGATGGCTATGAGAGCAGCGATAGCGATCGCAGCCCAGAGATCAGCGAGCTAGCAGCAGATTTAGCCTACAGCCCGCCCAACCACTCAGCATTGGACGAAGCCTTTCAGTCGCTCAACCTGCAGGAGCGGTTTTGGGATCGGCTGACCTCGCTAACCTACGAAGGGCATCGCCAGGCGGCAGAATTGCGCGACGCGATGCAAGCCGCTGGCGTGAGTGAAACCGCCACGCCTGCTACCAGCCCTGACGACGATGACTCCGCCACGGCCGGACCGGTCGAGTCGGTGATTGAGCCGCTAGCGCCACCTGACATGCCGCTCGCCACTAGCGAGGTCGTGGTGTATGAAGAGATTGCAGCGATTGCACCGCCGCTAGAGCCGCCTGCGCAGTCGCCTGTGTCAGATCAGCAATCGTTCCTGCCGGCACCGGTGCTAGAGGTGCCAGCGCGAGAGCTCACGGCGGGCGAGATGATTTCAGTGGGCATTCGCATCGACCCAAGCGACTATCGCCCCTACATCAAGGTGTGGATGAACGATCTGCAGACGCGCACGCTGATCGAGGAGCCGCGCCTGCTAATGCACCTAGTCCCCAACGCGAATGGCGAACTTGAGACCTTTATGCGGCTCAAGGTGCCTCAAGGCTGCTTAGAATTGCAAATTGCTGCGATCGCGGTAGACATGTCGACGCTGCAAGAAAGTCGTAAAGCAGTGGCCAATCGCCGCGTGATTCCTGCTAACCTATCGAGCGCTGACTGGAACGAGTTTGAGCTTTAGGATTTGCTCGAAAATGAAAGACCTGCAGATCGAGTTTCGACGCCGCTCAACGCTCAAAACTGGCAGGTTGAGCGAATATGTCAGCTCGCAAACCTCGCAAACTTTGTATACAAAATGCTGTGGGGCGTCCCCATTGGCAGTAGGCTTAGTTATTAAGTCTTAACTTTGTTAAGGCGGTTGACTTTATCTGGAGAGATAGGAAACTCAGTATGGATACTTCACTTTTACCGCAGGTCATGGTGCCCATTGTTGCCATCCATGCCTTCGCCTTTATGATAGCCATGTTCCTATATGTAGAACAGGAAGACATCCCTGATCCTGAGAAGCTCCCTTAAGAGGCGTCGTTTAGCGTCTTAGCGGCGACTCGCAGCCGCTAGCATACCCGCTATCCGCTTAACAAAAAGGCTGCTGAGCAAAGTTCACTCAGCAGCCTTTTTGCTATTTTTGAGGGCTTCCACAGTGAAGCACCGCAGCCAATTGCCGCTTAGACGGCAGATCCGACACCGGCGTACGCACCGTAGAAAAAGAGTCCAACGACCACGAGAACACCAGTGCCTGCAACGGTTGCCACAATCCAAAGCGGAATTCGGCCATTTTGAAACATTGATCTATCTCCTACTCATTAAATTGCGAATTCACAAATCAGCGACAGCTCAGCCGGCTGTTTAGTTAAAGAAGTAGCTGGAAAATAGCAGACCCAGTACGAAAATTAGCAGCAATCCCAGATACAGGGATGTGCGATTGAGCTCGACCGGTTGCTTATTAGGGTTGGGGGTTCTATCCACAAGATTCTCCTAGCGCTGAATAAACTGCATAGCGGCAATGGCTCCCAAAAAGAAAACGGAAGGAACCGCAAGCGTATGGACGGCTAGCCAGCGTACCGTAAAAATCGGATAGACGACTGGCTCATTCGGATTTTGACTGGTCATAGGGTTGGCTCCACGTACGACAAAAGTTGACTAACTGACCTGTAAGCAGCCGCTACTTCGCGACAAACTCATCAATTTGCTGCTTCGCGTTAAAGCGCTCTTGCAAAATTGGGGTTTGCACCTGGTTGTTAGGGAAATACTCGTTTGGACGAGGAGTCCCAAAGGCATCGTACGCTAGGCCTGTTGAGACAAACAGCCAGCCAGCAATAAACAGCGCCGGAATGGTAATGCTGTGAATTACCCAGTAGCGGATGCTAGTAATAATGTCTGAAAAAGGTCGTTCTCCAGTCGAACCTGCCATGTCACAATCTCCTCTTAACAGCAAATAAGCTTTATAACTATCATAAAGAACAGGGCATATCCCTAACAAGCGGCTAGCTAACTTATTGCCTAGGCAGCTGCTGCCGCGTTGGCGTCATAGCGCAGCAGATAGCCTCGCTGGCCGAGAATAAAGCCCTGCTGGGGAGACAAGAATTTTACCCTGTATAGGTTGGTAGGGACATCTTCAATGTCGCGGTCTTTGAGCCAAGTTTCGCCGCCGTCACGGCTGACGAGCAGGTTGCCGCTGCCGCCGGTCACCCACAGCTCGTCCGGGGTGCGATAGGCCAGATCTAGCAGTCCCCAGCTGGTCGACAGTTCGGGGTTGATTGGCTCCTGCCAAGCTTCGTAATCTTGAGTTGAGTCGCCAAACTGCATCTGCCCGCCGCGCGCAATCAGCCAGAGCGAACCGTCTCTGTTAAAGCCCATGTTTTGCAGCCGCTTGGAATTTTCGCGATTGTGAGGCTGCCAGGTGCGATCGCCCGGCTCCCAGGTGGAATAGAAATTGCCGCGTGAGGACACCGCCACGTAGCGGCCGGTATCGCTGTCGCGCGTCATGTTGCGCACCACACCGACGGCCCCTTCTACCTGCGCCTTCCAGTTGCTACCCCCGTCTTTCGTGAGGTAGATAGCGCCCACGTCGGTTGCCATTTCCGCCGTGTTTTTCCCCAGCGCCGTCACCATAAAGGGCGCCCCCGGCAGCTCTGGACTCAGCGGAATATTGTCCCAAGACTGCCCTCCATCGGTGGTGTGCAGCAAAATGCTAGGCAGCCCCACTACCCAGCCTTCTGGACCGTTAAAGCTGACTGAGGTGAAGGTATATTTCTGCTCATCTTCTAGATCCAGCTGGCGCAGCTCCCAGGTCTTACCGCCGTCAGTGGTTTCTAGCAGCGTGCTCCGACTGCCGACTAGCCAGCCATGCTGCTGGTCGAGCATCGCGATATCGGAAAAGACCGCGTTGGTCTCTAGCGAAATCACCTCCCACGGATTAGTTTCTGTCTCAGGTAAAAAGACAGTGGTGCAGCTCGCCGCAAATAGCGCGATCGCAGCTACAGTAGCGAGTTTTCTTAATGTTGTCAGAACCGTTCGCATGACTATTTCATCCAGCTATTTCATCCAGACAGAATCCAAAAAATTGACGCTTATCTCAAGCCGTACAGGCTCAAAAAAAACAAAACCGCAAGCCCCAAAGCGCCAAAAATCAGGATATTTTTTTGGCCCGGCGTCAGCGTATTGACGCCAAGGCCGTAGCCCAAATTTTCCTTAAACCCTGAGGGCGATCCTTTAGGGCCAATGTTGCTAAACTGACGCTTGCGCGCACCGCAAACGGGACAGCGCCAGCTCTCAGGCAGTTCTTCAAAGGGCTTTCCTGGCGCAATATTGCCCTGGCTGTCGCCTTTGGTCGGCTCATAGGTATAGCCGCAGGCCCGACATTCGTACTGATCCATTTCGGCAGGCGTTAGCGGTGCCGCTGGCTCGCTGCTCAGCTCAGCGTTACCTACATCCGCTACGTCGGAGGGCATAGTCGAATCAGACACCGGTTTAGATTCTGGCTCAGAATTCATAGCAGTTTTGACAAAATCGTCTAGGTAGACACTTACAAGACCGATGAGGCCAGGACTTGGAACGGCTTCGGGGCAGCGTCTATGGACCGAATCGCCAACCAAAGAAGCAGCAATCCCAAGGTTCTATTAGAATAGAAGTGTGTTAACAATTATTACATACCGCGCGGCGCTTCCTCATTTCGATAGGTTTACTTGTTGCGTTAGGATCGGCCTGGCGGAGCCTCCGCAGTTCAAGCCCATGTCTCGAAGTCACTCTCGAAATCACTAAGGTATAGGTTTAGCGTGTTTGTTCTCAACGGATACGAGTATTTTTTAGTTTTTCTGCTCATCTGCAGCCTGGTGCCGGTGCTGGCGCTGACTGCGTCTAAGCTGCTGCGTCCAGCAGGCTCTGGTGTAGCGCGGCGCACCACCTATGAATCTGGTATGGAGCCGATTGGCGGTGCCTGGATTCAGTTCAACATTCGGTATTACATGTTTGCCCTGGTTTTCGTCATTTTTGATGTGGAGACGGTGTTTCTCTACCCTTGGGCAGTCGCTTTTAACAAGCTGGGTCTGCTGGCATTTGTAGAAGCGCTTATCTTTATTGCAATTTTGGTTATTGGTCTAGTCTACGCATGGCGTAAAGGAGCTTTGGAATGGTCATGAATCCCTCCAGCAGTTCGCTGGTTGGCACTGACGAACGCATCGCGAATCCCGCTGCCTCACCGACAGTGACTCAGGATCTTTCAGAAAATGTCATTCTGACCACGGTGGATGATCTGTACAACTGGACGCGCCTGTCCAGCTTGTTTCCGCTGCTGTACGGTACGGCCTGCTGCTTTATCGAGTTTGCAGCGCTGATCGGGTCTCGCTTTGATTTTGACCGCTTTGGCCTGCTGCCGCGCTCTAGCCCGCGTCAGGCTGACCTGATTATCACAGCCGGCACAATCACAATGAAGATGGCCCCGGCGCTGGTGCGGCTCTATGAGCAAATGCCCGATCCTAAATATGTGATGGCAATGGGCGCTTGCACCATCACTGGCGGCATGTTCAGCGTTGATTCGCCCTCTGCGGTACGCGGCGTAGATAAGCTGATTCCAGTAGATGTTTATATTCCTGGCTGCCCACCGCGTCCAGAAGCCATCTTTGATGCGATTATCAAACTGCGCAAAAAGATTGCCAACGAGTCGATGCAGGAGCGCGGCTATCTGCAGCAGACCCACCGCTACTACACCAGCGGTCACAAGCTGAAGCCGGTAGAGCCGATTTTGACCGGCAACTACCTCAACTCTGGCAAGTGGGAAGCCCCGCCGAAGGAGCTGCAAGAGGCGATGGGCCTGCCGGTATCGCTGAGCGAAGCCAAACAGGAGGAAGCCGCCAATGGCTGAAGAGGACGTCAAGGCATCTGAGGAAAAGTCAGCCGAGGAGGCCGGCGAAATTGTTGAAGCCGGTGCGGTTTCTACCTGGCTGACCGAGCAGGGTTTTCAGCATGAGGCGCTCGAGCGCGACCATCTAGAGGTTGAAATTCTGAAGGTAGACCCCGCCTTTTTGATTCCGTTCTGCACGGCGCTCTATGCCTACGGGTTTAACTATCTGCAGTGCCAGGGGGCCTACGATGTCGGTCCGGGACAGCCGCTGGTGAGCTTTTACCACCTAATTAAGCTGAGCGACAATAGCGATCGCCCGGAGGAAGTTCGCATCAAGGTCTTTTTGCCGCGCGAAGATCCGCGCGTGTCGTCCGTCTACTGGATTTGGAAATCGGCCGACTGGCAAGAGCGCGAAAGCTACGACATGTACGGCATCTTCTATGAGGGCCATCCCAATCTGAAGCGGCTGCTGATGCCGGAAGACTGGGTTGGCTGGCCGCTGCGGAAGGACTACATTTCGCCTGATTTTTATGAACTGCAGGATGCTTACTAAGCTGCTGGCTGCAGCTTGAGACTGCAGTTTGAGACCGCAAATCAATCGGGAGCCGATAGCGTCGGGTCCCGATTTTTGTCAACCGGCTGCTGACGCAGCCTGAGTGATGAATATTTAATTTTTGTTGCGCCTTGCAACATTACTTAAAGCTTCACCCCGCAAGACTTAACAAAATCGTTGCATTTCAAATACGGGGTTTTGTTCTATGAGAGGATTGAACCGACTTAATTTCAGATTTTCCCGTCTCAGGGCTGTCCAACTTTAACTGGAAAAAAGGACGTTCTCATGACAAATGCAGCTAAAGCTAGCTCAGCAATCACGCTAGTCGATGCCAACGTTGACCCCCAAGTGGGACATTTGGCAACGCCGATTAGCGGATCTGCTGCGGCTAGAACGTTTATTAACAACTTGCCAGCCTATCGCCAAGGGCTGTCTCCTTTTAGCCGAGGGTTAGAAATTGGCGTAGCGCATGGCTACTGGTTCTACGGTCCGTTTGCGCTGCTTGGACCGCTGCGCAACTCAGAGATTGCCGGCGTAGCCGGCGCGCTCTCAGCCGTTAGCTTTGTCTTTATTCTGACGGTAGCCATGTCTATTTACGCGGCTTCCGGACCTAAGCCACCGACCAAAACGGTCACGGTGCCCAATCCGCCGGCGGAGCTAGGTACGCGCGAAGGCTGGAGCAACTTAGCCAGCGGCTTCCTGATTGGCGGCTGCAGCGGCGCTTTCTTTGCCTATCTGCTAAATCAGACGCCGGTCATCACCAACTTCTTTTTGAACTAGCTGTCTTCTAACAGCTTTTTTGAATCGCTACCTGACAATTCATAGAACGTATATTGCAGCACTCTCGAAGCGGAGTGCTGTTTTTTTATAGAATTCAAAGGTTGGCCTTGAGGCGTAAGGCAGCGGCTAGCGTGGATTTATTTGACCACCATCGTCAAGCTCAAGTCGAAGCGGAGGCACCGCTCGCAGCTCGAATGCGGCCTCGTACGCTGGCAGACTATGTCGGCCAAACAGCGATTCTGGGACCTGGCAAGCTGCTGCGCCGCGCCATTCAAGCCGATCAGCTGTCGTCTTTAATTTTTTACGGGCCGCCCGGCACCGGTAAGACAACGCTGGCGCGGGTGATTGCCAATACCACCCAGGCGCAGTTTATTTCTATCAACGCGGTGCTCTCAGGGGTCAAGGCAATTCGCGATGCGATCGCAGCGGCTCAGGACCGTCGCGGTCAGTTCAACCAGCGTACAATCTTGTTCGTGGATGAGGTGCATCGCTTTAACAAGGCCCAGCAGGATGCGCTGCTGCCCTGGGTAGAGAACGGTACCGTCATTTTAATTGGGGCGACGACAGAGAACCCCTATTTTGAAGTCAACAAGGCGCTGGTGAGCCGCTCTCGCCTGTTCCAGCTGCAGCCGCTGACGGCAGACGACCTGCGCGAAATTGCGGCGCGAGCGCTGAGCGATCCGCAGCGCGGCTATGGCGATCGCAGCGTCAATCTTGAGCCGAGCGCGCTCGATCACTTGGTCAACGTAGCCAACGGCGATGCGCGGGCGCTGCTCAACGCGCTAGAGCTAGCGGTCGAGACCACGCCGCCCGACGCAGCTGGCACCGTTCAGATTACGCTAAGCGTGGCTGAAGACTCCATTCAGCAGCGGGCAGTGCTCTACGACAAAGAAGGCGACGCTCACTTTGATACGATTAGCGCCTTTATTAAAAGCCTGCGCGGCTCTGACCCGGATGCGGCGCTCTACTGGCTAGCGCGAATGGTCTATGCCGGCGAAGATCCGCGCTTTATCTTTCGGCGGATGCTGATTTTGGCCGGCGAAGATGTGGGACTGGCCGACCCCCATGCCGTAGCTGTGGTCAACAGCTGCGCTCAGGCCTTTGACCGCATCGGCCTGCCAGAAGGCCGCTACCCGCTGGCACAGGCGGCGCTCTATCTAGCAACCTGCCCCAAGTCAAACAGCGTCATGGGATTTTTTGATGCGCTAGCAGCGGTGGAATCAGAGCAGCAGGCAGAGATTCCCAATCCGCTCAAAGACGCTAGCCGCGATAAAACTTTAGGTCACGGTCAGGGCTATCTCTATCCGCACGCCTACCGCGATCACTGGGTCGAGCAGCAATACCTGCCGAGCAGCCTGCAGGGGCAGGTCTTTTACCAGCCCTCAGCGCAGGGATACGAAGACAGCATTCGGCTGCAGGTGGCGCGACGGCGAGAGGCCCAGCTAGCGGCCCTCAGTGAGACAGCAACGCTGCCAGAGCTGCTGACCTACGGTCCGACCGATCGCGCTCAGGCGCGCTGGCTGCAGCGGGCAATGGGCGAACCGGGAGAACGGCTAGCGCAGATTCGCGATCGCGTTTTCACCCAGCTCGGGCCGCAGCGGCATCACGTAGTTTTGGATCTCAGTGCCGGCAGCGGTCTGCTGCTGTGGGAAGCGGTGCGGCAGGTACCTGAAGGCGGCGTCTATGGCTGCGTATCGCTGTCAGACTATGCCGCTCTGTCTGAGCAAATTCAGCAGCTGGCGCCGCTGAGCCGGCCCATCTTGGTGCAGGCACCGCTGGCTGAGATTAAGTCAGCCATCGCCGACTCAGCTGTTCGCTTTGACGGCATCATAGGCCGCAACGCGCTGCTGGGACTGCCAGATAAGGCGAGCGTGATTGCTCAGCTGGCGCCGCTGCTCGCAGCCGGCGGGCGGCTGGTGCTGGCCGAGTCAGTGCCGCGCCTGGCTCAGCGGCTCTATGCGCTGCTGCCCGCTGGAGCGCTATCCGACGCTCGGCTTGAGCAGCTAACAGCGGCTGAGGAAGCCATCTATGCTAACCCCAGCGACCCTAAGGTAAACTGGAGCGTCGACCAGCTGACGACCTGGTTTGAGCAGAGCGGCTGGACAGTTGAGGCCGACCTGCAGCCTAGCGAGACCGAGCTGCAGCTGACGCCGGCGCTGATTGAGCGCTGGTTTGGCCAGCAGAGCCAGTATCTTCAGCAGCTGGCGCTCAGCCCTGATGACACCGAGGCCGTCCGTCAGACCTTCCGACAGCATTTACAGCAGCGCGCTATCCGCTGGCAGCAGTGGACGCTGTTCATCAGCGGCGCAATTGCAGCTGCTCCGGATCGAGCTCGCGCACCAGCGTCAGCGGCAGCGCCTCCTGACTCAAAAATTCAGCGTAGTCGGGGCTCAAAACGGACTGATAGTCAGGCTGATTCGCAAGATAGGTCTGAAAGAAGGCCAGGCTCAACACTCTGACGTAGCGCTCTGCTAGCTCGGGGGCCGGGCCAATTGCCGCCTGCGGCACCGCGATAATTTCTGTCTCTGGGTCATAGATGGTAGAAAAATGCGTTCCCCCTTGCAGCAGCACCAGATACTTCTGGGCAGCGTCTAGCCAGGTAAACGGGCGAATTTGCTCAGCGAGAGCCGGCGTTACCGTATCTGCACTGCCCGAAACCAGCATGGTGGGCACGCCAATATTGGCGAATCCTGTCTGTCCAAAGATAGCGCTGCCGAGCGGATTAATTGCGATCGCGGCGCGCACCCGCCGATCGGACAGGCGCGGCTGCGGCTGCGGGAGCGTGAGCGCTGAGCACTGCAGCAGCAGCGATAGATTTAGCTGCGCCACCTCGGGCGGACAGCTATTTTTCAAACTTTCCCAGTTGACCGTAGCGCCAGCGAGCGCCAGCGAGGTATAGGCTCCAAATGACTGCCCTAAAACACCCACCTGATCGACATCGATCCGCCGCCGCAGCAGCGGATCGCTATCCAGCGCATCCAGCAGATCTTGAATAGCCTGTGGGCGCTGTACCAGCTCTTCTGGCTCGATCGCTTGGCGAGCCCGACCGCTGAATAAAGCAGTCAGCTGCGCCTCGCTGCTGCCCGGATGCTCTACGACTGCCACCGCGAACCCGTGCGAGGCTAAATGTTCGGCTAGATAGGCCAGCGTCGTGCGATTGCCGCCGACGCCGTGAGACAGCACGGCCAGCGCCGCGTTCTCTACGCCTTCAGGCAGATAGAGATTGGTGAACAGCATCGGCTGATTAAACTCAAGTATCGTCCATTCATACGGACCAGCCGCCGCCAGCGAGTTGAGCAGCGCCGGCGAGTAGCGACTGTTGGGCGACGTCGCCTGCTGAGTGATCTGAGCCGTCACCCGCTGAGTCTGACGAATCTGATCAAGGACGCGCCGAGCAATCAGCGAAGCGCGACGCAAATCTACGCGAATGCCCTGGGTTGGAAATTCTTTAAGCACGTTAATGAGGTTTAGGCCCCCGTCTGGATTTGCCGCTGCTAGAATCAACGCGCCGCGAATGGCCAGCGCGCCGTTTTGCCGACCGGCCGTCTGCACAATCTCACCCAGCGCCTCTAAAATCGCTTCCCCCTGCGGCGTGTATAGAAACTGCGCGACGGTGACCACATCTAGGTCAGCACTGACCAGCAGCGCCGTCCGAATTTGCTCTAGCTGCTCGTCGCTCAGGTAGCGGCTATAGCCCTCCAGTTCTTCAGTCAGTTCGCCCGTCTCAGCATAGGTTTCTAGAGCTTCGACTGAAATGTAGCGCTCCACCGGGCCGTAGTTTGCATAGATCCGCTCAGCGCTGAAGCCCGGTAGCGCCAACAGCAGCGTCTGTACAAGGCCAGCCCCCAGCGACCATCCCCAGGCTCGATGCTGGCAAGGCAGTTTGATGACAGATGGCATTGGCTTAACGTCCGTGAATTGGGCTGACCTTGCTGATCTTACTGTAGGGCAGTGCTGGATAAACTTGAGGCAGACCGCCTACAAATTTTCCGAGCTCAAAAGCCCCAGTGCGTTTTCAAAACTGATATAGCTAGGGCGCGAATCTTCAAACACAGCGTCGGTCAAATCGGCGCCCTGAAACTTGGTGGCAGCTGCAAACCGTAGACTGCGATCGCACTGCAGCAGCCCGCGCAGCGAGAGACTGAAGTAAACAGCCGTCAGGCCGCCCCAGAGCGCGCCGAGCCCCAGATGGCCGGTGCTGAAGCCGGCACTGGCCAGGCCAATCGCTAAAAACGCAAATCCGTAGGCCGCGATCGCGTTGCTCACCACCATCGCTGCAGCCACCAGCCCTCGATGCAGCTGCCAGAGCCGCACGATGGCCAGACTGAGCCCGCCTATCGCTGCACCCAAGAGGGCCGGCCGAGCGCTGTTGCCGCTCAGGCTGCCGACATAGTAAAAGCCCAGCAGGGCCCCCGCCGCTGCCGCCGTGATACCCACCGTCAGCTGCTGCCAGGGTCGGCGTCCTCTAGGAACGGTGATGCCAGCAATCGCAAGGTTAACGTATAGCGCTAAAGCGTAAGGCCAGGTCGGATCTTGCACCGTTTGACCCAGCACCGCAAACGCTAGCCGACTGACTGCATTGAACATCAAGACAGCAGCCCCAATCACAATGGCGCTGTAGCCCAGCAGCCGAACGGGACATTTGCCCAGCTTCACCTGGCGAAACGTCGCCGCCTGCAGCTGGGCGCGTCTAAAATCACAGCCGCGCAAATCGCAGCGCTCAAAGACAGCCTGACGCAGGTCGCGCTGGTAAAAAGAGCAATTGCGCAAGTCTTGATTGACGAACGAGAGCGGCGAGTCAGTCATCATGAGGTAGGGTTAAAGGCGCAAGCGCCAGTTTCTCAAATCTTACGATGCTGATTCCAGTTTTTAAGGGCGCGATCGCGGCGCTTTTAGCTCTGCCGCTAGCTGGCTATGCCTGGCTGCATTTTCAGCGGCCTGCTTTTGTTAATAAAGCAGAAACGCTGTTTACTGGCGTTATCTATCGGCGCTACGTCAGTGCCGTGCCGCGCCCCTACGTCATGCACGTCATCTCGATTGACCTGAGCCTTTCTACCGTCAAAGCCTTTGTTACTGCCGGCAGCCCTGGCGCCGGCGAATCAGAAATCACGGCAGCAACCACGTCTGAGTTTTTAGCGCAGTCGGGCCTGCAGATAGCGGTCAATGCCAGCTATTTCTATCCTTTTTTAGAAGATACTCCCTGGAACTATTTTCCACATTCGGGCGATGGGGTTAACGCCTTGGGCATTGCTATTTCAGAAGGACAGCGCTATTCGTCAGCGCAGACCGACTGGCCGGCCCTTTGCTTTTCTGAGCAAAAGGCGCAGATTGCTACCGCTGGTGACTGCCCACCAGAAACCGTTCAGGCAGTTGCCGGTCGACAGGTTCTCGTAACCGAGGGCCTGGCAAACCCACGGCTGGCTCAATCGAAGCCCTATGCCTGCGTTGCCGTGGCGCTCGATCGCACCGGTCAGCAGCTGCAGCTGGTCGTGATTGATGGAAAGCAGCCGCTCTATAGCGAAGGGGTCACCAAAGCTGAGCTGGCTGAGATTCTAGTTGAGCTCGGGGCCGTGTCGGCTATCGCCCTTGACGGCGGCGGCTCGACCACGCTAGTAGCCGAGACAGCAGCCGGACCGCAGCTGCTCAACGCGCCAATCCACACAAAGCTGCCGATGCGCGAGCGGGCGGTGGCCAACCATCTCGGCTTTTCCGCCGCACCGCGATAGACAGCCGCTGAGCAGTTATAAGATAGGCGCGATCGCCCGCTCAACAAACCAAAGACTGCCAATCAGGAGCGTTGCCAACGACAGCCCATAGCGCCAGCGGCGAGACCAGCGTCGGGCCGGCAAACTCTGAAGTATGATACCGGCCAGCACGACGATGGCAAGCTGCCCCAGCTCAATGCCGAGATTGAAGCTAGCCAGCGACAGCGCTAGGCTGCCCTGTGTGCCCGTGAGGTCTCGCAGAATATTGGCAAATCCCAACCCGTGTACTAGACCAAACGTAAAGGTTAGCCAGAGACGATGCGACAGCGACCGACGCCGCAGGTTTTCAATCGCGACATAGACAATTGAGAGAGCAATCAGGCTCTCAACCAGCGCCGTAGGGAGCGTAATCAGGTTAAAAGCGGCAAGTCCTAGCGTCAGCGAATGGGCCAGGGCAAAGGCGGTTACCCGCTTAACTAAGCTGACCAGCCGACCGCCCGGCAGCAGCAGCAGCACTAAGAAGAGGGCATGGTCGTAGCCGGTAAAAATATGCTCAACCCCAAGCTGCAAGAAGCTGACAAACTGCTGCTGCCACGGCAGTCTGCGCGTGAGGAGATAGCTGGGCTGCTCTGGCTTGAAGACAAGGTTGCGAACGCTGTCGCCCCAGGTGACGGTAGCTAAACACTGTGCACTCTTAGCATTAGAGGGAAACAGATCGTAGCGTATCGAAAGCGACTCGATCGAAGTCTGCCAGCGATACTGCAGCAGAAAGGCGCTATGTGTAGGCTGACGAACCGTTTGAGCTGCGAGCGCCAGCGAGAATTCAGGAGGACCAGCGGCCCCGTGAGTCAGCACAATGCGATCGCGCAGCAGCTGTGCGATCGCCGCTTGGTGCGCGGTAAACTCGGCAGCAGAAATTTGCTGGTCGCTGTCGTCATCGGCAAAGGCCACCAGCGCTGAGGGAATCGTCAGCGCAATCTGGGCCTGGGTATTTTCAACCGCGATGTCGGCTACAGCTAAGTCAGCCCAGTGAGCCATAGCGGGCGTATAGAGACTGGCCAACGTCACGCAAACCAGCGTGAGGAGGGAACAGAGGAGATAGCGCGAGCGAATGAGCATGATAGTTACCAATAGCTATAGGTTTAGGCCCCAAATTTGCCGATCGCGCGGGCCAAAGGTAGGGTCAATCATTTGTGCCTGCTGGCGATAGGCATTGGCCCGGTCGGTTTGACCCAGCTGCTGAGCAACGCCGCTAGCGCGGGCGTAGATGACGGCACTGCGGCGGCCGGTGGCAATTGCCTCTGCGAGTACGGCCTGTGCTGCCTGCCAGCGACCGAGGCGAGTCAGCACCCAGGCGTAGGTATCCAGCGTTTCCACATCGCGCCGCACCTGCAGGTCTGCCTCCATCAGCGCCAGCGCTTCTGGCAAATCAGCAGCGTGATCGCGCGCCAGCAGCAGTCGGGCCAGCTCCCGCCGATGCCCAAACGTGCTTAGATCCTGATGCTGACGAAATAGGTCCTCGGCCTGCTGCCAGAGCGTTTCTGCCGCAGCGCGGTGGCCGCGCAGCTGCTCTACCTGAGCTAGCCCCTGCAGCGCCACATGATCCCAAACGTTGGGATAGTCGCGCGAGATAAATACCTGCTGGTAGTGCCTGATAGCAGCGCGGTAATGGCCGCGTCGGGTTTCGAGCTGGGCCAGTCGGGTCAGCGCCAGCGGATAGCGCGGCAGAATGCGCAGCGCTTCTTGATAGAGCTGTTCGGCCTGTGCCAGCTCACCCCGATCGGCATAGACCTGAGCCATCAGCGTTCTCACCCAGGCAGAGCTGCCAGCTTCTTCAGGTTCTTCGGCTGCCAGCGCAGTTTGAAAGGTCTGCAATGCCGCCGCATCTTCGCCTTTAGCAACCTGCACCAGCGCCCTGAGCGCCGCGCTGCCTAAGCTGGGCAGTTGCTGACTTAGCTGCTTGGCAGCGATTTCTGCCTGAGCGATATGGCCTTTGCCCAGCTGCGCCGTGACTAGGATAGCCAGCGCCCCTTCATGCTGCGGCTGAGCCTCTAGCACCTGCTGCGCCTGCGCGATCGCGCGGTCAAAATCGTGCGTCGCTTCAGCAACGTTGGCCAGGGCCAGCAGCGCCTCAGCGTTGTCATGCGGCAGGTTGGCTAACGACTGCGCCGCTGCCTGCTCTGCCAGCAGATACCAGTTAGCATCGCCGGTCGCCTGAGCCAGCTTGAGATAGACGGTCGCCAGCGCCGCGCGACTAAGCCCGTCAGCCGGCGTCTGCTGAATACGAGTTCGATAAAAGGCTAGCGATTGCTCAAGCTGACCGGTGATATCCTGCCGAACCGGTTGCGTAAACGGGTAGCGATAGGGTGATTCGGGTTGAGACAGTTGAAACATCAGCGGTAGCGCCAGCGATAGGGCCGCCCCAATTAGCAGACCTCGCGAGCGGGGCCGCCGCGCCCATACAGTGAGGGTCATAGAACTTACCTTAGTGAGCAATAGAGAGGATTTAGAAGAGACTGCGGGAGCGCCGCAGCGCTCCCGCAGTGACGGCTAGTTAGGCAGCGCCAGGTAGGGGAACATCGGCTCTAGCGGATCGTGTCCCTGCGCCGGGTTGCCAGGGGTGCCTGCGTAAGAGACGTTATCAGTTGCGATCGCGCCGTCAGTCAGCACGCTCAGCGTAATGTCAATCACATCGTCTGCGAGCATCCGTCCGCGCACCGGGCTGCCCAGCGCGTTCAAGTCGTTGGCATAGCCGCTGGGGCCGCTGGTGTCAATTCGCATGACGTCCGGCAAAAAGGCCCCCAGCAGCGCGTTGGCTCGCTCCTCGCTATTTCCTATGGCTAGCAGCGTCTGCTTTGCCTGCGCCACAATTGGGCCGGCTGTTCTAGCAGCTGGGTTCTGACCAGCCAGGGCTGCAGCTTCAAAGTCTGGACCGACGCTGTTTAGCGCATTCAAAAAATCATTGTCGAGAATTAGCCCTTCGTTAATCGCCGGGCGGGCCAGCCGCTCTACCTGCACATATTCGCCGTTTTGCCCCGGCACGGATACCGTGGTCCAAATATCAAAAACTGAGGCATCGTCGCTACCCTGCAAGAACGCCTTCGGCACCCGGACGGCAATCGTGTTGACGTTATAGCCGGTAGTAAAATCAACTGCCTGCTCCGGTGAGCGGAAGCCCACCGCCGGCCCTAGGCCAGCTGCGCCAGCCCGCACGCGGAAAAACTGCTCTACGTCAAAGAAGAACGGATCTTCGCGCAGCCCAGCAAACACCGACAGCCGTTCGCCATCTAGCGACACATGGCGCACATTGGGCGAACCGTCGGTAAGCGGCGTGGTTTTAGCACGAGCAGTGTCGGTCTCACCGTGGCGAATTGCAGTAACGGTCATGCGTTGCTCCTGCCTGCGATTGGGCGCATCAAACTCAAATCGCAGCGTCATATCCGCTTGGCCGGTGGCGGGCGCGTCTTTGTCGCTTGTTTGTGAGATATGAAACTCGTAGCGGGCATTGGTGCTGAAGTAGTACTGCTGTCGCGCTACCGAGCGCGGGTTGGTGTTCATAATCAGCACCAGATCGTCGGTCGAGGCGCTAGGATTTTGGTCGCCCTCGCGGAAGACATAGAGATCGGTTAGGTTGAGGTTGCGACCCTTGGTGTCAACTTCGCCATCATCGTGATCTGAGGCCTGCAGATAGTGGGCAGTGCCGCCCAGCGCCAGGGCCGTTCCTAAAATGACGCTGGTCAACCGGGCCAGGCCGCGCCGCTTAAAGATGTTGAAAGATTGATTAAACTTGATCATGGTTAGGTTTTCCTGAAGAATACAAAAACCGTCCTTGCGGACCGGGAGGATCGCGATCGTCAGCGCCACAGAAAACAGGCAAACTCTAAAAATTAGACATAAAAGCCTGTCAGTGTAGGAAAGCTTGCCTACTCCGTCAGTTAGCGCTGGTTTTCGTCAATCTAAAAGGGAATACGCCAGAAAAAGTCGATTGGATCTCTCAGGCTCCGCTTTTTTCCAAACAGACTCGCTGCGTGCTGCTATGACCGCGCTGCCCTCTACGGATGAAACATTGCTCATTCACCGCGTAGTTCAGCGCGATCAGACAGCCTTGGGTCAGCTCTACGATCGCTACGCGCGGATGCTGTATGCGCTGGCTTTCAAAATTTTGAGCTCCGTCGAAGAGGCCGAAGAAACGGTTTTAGATGTGTTCGCTCAGGTTTGGCGCGATGCTCACCGCTATGATGCCAGCCGCAGCCGGGTAGATAGCTGGCTGTTTCTGATTACCCGCAGCCGCGCCCTCGATCGGCTAAGAAAGCGGCAGCGGCAGTCTAAGACAGTCGAAGCCGCGACGGTAGCCGTTCAGACGGCAGCGGATATTTTGCCGGAAGAGGCGTTGCTGATCACCGAGCGACGCGAGCAGGTGACGACAGCGATGGCACAGCTGCCGTCAGAGCAGCGTCAGGTAATTGAGCTCGCCTACTTCCAGGGGCTGAGCCAGTCAGAGATTGCTCAGCGATCGCAGCTCAAGCTAGGGACGGTCAAAACGCGCATTCGACTGGGGCTCAAAAAGCTGAGAGGACTCTTAGAAAAAAATTAGAGCCAGCTGAGATCTGATTTGCGATCGCCAGCGTATACCTGAGTAGAGCCTGCATCCATTGACCAGAGCAGGGAGCACACCACCGCGTTACGATAGAGGCATGACAAACTCTAACGCTCCACGACCGTTTGATCAAGCAGACGAACTGGCCGCCCTCTATGCGGTCGGTGCGCTAGACGCTGACGAGCTTGAGCAGGCTGAGCAGGTGCTGCAATCTTCTGAAACGTTTGCTCAGCAGGTGAGCGAGTACGAAGCTGCCGTATCGGCCATTCCCTACAGCCTGCCGCCGCTGCCGCTACCTGCCAATCTCAAAGATCGCCTGTTTCAGCGGATTGCCAAAGAAGATTCAACTGCGGCGGCTGCACTGGTCCAGCTGCTAGAGCAGTCAATCGCAGCGCTCAAGCAGCAGGCAGCTAGCCTCTCGAATTGGCAGCCGATGCCGGGTACTGACAGCGGCGAGATTGCCATTTGGCAGGCGGACGAAGCACGACGAGAAGTCGCGTTCTTTGCGCGTAAACCGCGCGGTTTATTTCCTCACCATGCTCACGCGAGCGGCGAGGTGGTGCTAGTGCTAGAAGGCGATTTTATGGTGGAAGGGCAGACATATGGCGTGGGCGATCGCATCTATGCCACGGCCATGACCCACCATCAGCCCAGTACTGAGCAAGGCTGCCTGCTGCTCTGCATTTCCTCGATGGACGATGAGATTTTGAGCTAAGAGCTAGGTAAAAATTGCGCCGCCCATCAGCTTGCGGTAGCGGCGAGCCAGTTCAGCCTGCAGCAGCGGCCAGCGCTCGACCGTCGGATCTTCAGCTATGACGGCTTCAGCCGCTGTGCGGGCCAGCTCTAGTACGTCTTGATCTTCGACTAGGCTAGCCAGGGCAAAATCGGGTAGGCCCGACTGGCGGGTGCCCAGCACCTGACCCGGTCCGCGAAAGCGCAGATCCATTTCTGAGATAAAAAAACCGTCCTGCGATTGCTCCAACACTTTCAACCGCTGCAGCGCTGGCTCGCTGCGGGTGCTGCTCATCAGCAAGCAAAAAGACTGATCGGCCCCCCGCCCAACTCGCCCGCGCAGCTGGTGAAGCTGCGATAGGCCAAACCGCTCGGCGTGCTCAATTAGCATAACGCTGGCATTTGGCACATCCACACCGACTTCAACCACTGTCGTAGAAACTAGGATCTGCGTTGAGCGATCGCGAAACGCCAGGATCGCCGCGTCTTTTTCTGCCGAAGACAGACGGCCGTGCAGCAGGCCTACCTTAAACTCAGAGAAAACCACTTCGCTTAGCCGCTGATGCTCTTCAATGGCCGACCGGAGATCCAGCTTTTCAGATTCATCGACCAGCGGCAGCACGATGTAGACCTGCCGACCCTGCGCAATTTCGCGCCGGATTAGGTCGTAGGCGTGGTTGCGATCGCGTCCGGTGAGCAGCGTAGTCTTGATTGCTTTACGGCCGGGCGGCAGTTCGTCGATCTGGCTCACATCGAGATCGCCGTGCAGCGTCAGCGCTAGCGTTCGAGGGATAGGCGTTGCCGTCAGCGTTAGCACGTGCGGATTGTCCCCCTTTTGCTGCAGCCTAGCGCGCTGGGCCACGCCGAAGCGATGCTGCTCATCAATCGTGACGAGCCCTAAGTTTATAAATTTGACTGGGTCTTCAATCAGCGCGTGCGTGCCCACCAGCACCGGCAGTTCCCCAGTTTCTAGCTGCGTGTGAATTTCGCGACGCTTGGCCGCCTTGGTGGAGCCGGTCAGCAGCTCTACCGGCAGGTGCAGCAGATTGAACCACTCGACTAGCTTACGATAGTGCTGCTCGGCCAGTACCTCGGTGGGGGCCATCAGCGCTGCCTGATAGCCAGTTTGAATAGCGGCTAAAATCGCCACCACCGCCACCACCGTTTTACCCGAGCCCACATCGCCCTGCACCAGTCGATTCATCGGCGTTGGCTGCTGCAGGTCGTTGAGAATTTCCTGCACCACTCGCTGCTGCGCGCCAGTCATCTCAAAGGGCAGCACCTGATAAAACTGGTCAATCAGCTCGCCGGTGGGCGCCATCTGAATTTGGGTTTGCTCAGCTTGCTGCTGCTTGCGGCGGCGCAGCAAACCTAGCTGCAGATAGAAAAACTCATCGAAGATTAGCCGACGCCGAGCCACCGCTAGATCATCGCTATTGGCCGGGAAGTGAATATTTGCGATCGCCCCCGGCAGCTGTACCAGACCATAGCGCTGACGCAGCTCAGCCGGCAGCGGATCGCGAATCTCAGCCGCTGCGGGCAGCGCCCGTACCACAGCCCGCCGCACCAGATCGGCCCCGACCCCCTCCGTCAGCGGATAGACCGGCACCACTCGCCCAACAATGCTGGAATCAATAGCGGCTTCAGCGCTCTCTAGCACTTCAATATCAGGGTCTTCGAGCGTGATGCCGTACTTTCCCTGCTTGACGAGGCCCGAAGCAGCCACCACGCAGCCGCGTGGATAGAGCCGCTTTTGCCGCTCCTGCCAGCCGCGATTGTTAAAGCGTGTCCCAGCGTAGAAGCGACTGACCTTGAGCGTACCGGTGCCGTCATACAGGCTCAGCTCAAAGATGGTTAGCTTTTTATTGCGCGGGCTGCTAAAGCAGTTGCAGCGCTTTACAGTAGCCACGACAGTTACGGTCTCACCGGCCGTCAGGTCGCGAATTTTGACCTGACGGGCATAGTCAATATGGTCGCGCGGATAGTAGTAGAGCATATCGCGCACGGTATACAGGCCGAGCTTAGCCAGCCGCTCGCTATTTTTTGGGCCAATGCCCTTGAGATAGGTCAGCGCCTGCTCGAGCGGATGGGTCTCTCTCACGCTGTAGGGCGTTTGGGGCGAGGCTGCTACTAGCGTTTTGGTTTTTGTCTGTTTGGTTTTTGTCTGCCTGGCCTGGCGCGGCTGACGCTCTGCGACGGTCTGAGGCTGGCTGTCACTAACCGGGTTTAACGTCTGTAGCGTCTTACGAGTTTGGTGCAGAAAGCGGCGCGCATCGGCTACTAAATGCTGCCGCTGGGCAAAGCTTAGATCGCCGTAGCGGGTAAAGTCGGCAGCGAGTGCCTGCCAGCGTTCTTGCTCTAGCGGCGGCAGGGTGACCGGCGGCGTCTGCAAACTCTCTCGCAAAAACTCGCTAAATCGCTGCTGATGCCCTTCGAGATCGTTGAAGCCGCTATCGGCCTCAATGCTGAGCGCTTTCTGTATCCGAATCCAGTCTGGCATGGGCCTCAGTCATCAATCCAGCTAGCCCGCCAGGCATCTTCAGCCTGTGCGATCGCCAGCTCTCGCTGCATTTTCTGATAGCTCATCCCTAGCTGCTTCAGCTGACTCTGCTTTTCACGAATGCGACGGCGCCACAGCGACAGCGTGGGGTCGGCAAATTCGATTTCTGAGAGCCGCAGGTTAACAATCACAAAGTCGGGAAAGGCTTCTAGCTCAATCAGCTTGGGCCGGCGACGACGCTTAGAGCGCGGCCGCTCTTCGTCCTCATCGAGCTTATGCATAACTTTAATCGACAGCTGCAAAAGGTTGGGAACGTTCATTGGCGCCGGCGACATGCCTTCTGACTCACTGGCCGCTGCTAGCAGCGGTTTGGGCATATCGGGCACGATTTTGGCCTGCTGCAGCATATAGTTTGCCGTCTCAGACACGGCCTTAAGCACGTCGCGAATTGCCTTCTCGGTCAAAAACTGCTGCTTGATCAGCTGAACAGCATCTAAGGGAAGCAGCTCTTCAGGCTCAGAGGCCGCCTCAGGGACTACCTCATCGCCTACAGCCGCCTCACTGATGGGCACAGGCTCATCAAGTATAGGCGCATCAGGCATAGGCTCCACTGGCTCAGCTGCCTCATCGGATTCTTCTGCTAAGAGCTTAGAAGCTAGGGCCTCAACTGCCTGGGTGCGATCGCTAAATTCAGCCAGATCGGCTTCATCAAAGCTGGTTTCGTCTAGCTCATCGCCGTCAAATTCACCAATTCCGAGCTCTGCCAGCTCGGCTTCTAGGTCGCTGCTGTCTGCCTCGTCGGTCTCCGCTTCGGGCCGTAAAAACAGCTGCTTAATCACCGACAGCTTATCTTCACTCTCAGGTGTGCGGCTTAGCTGTTTAGTCTCAGCCCAGCGCTCACTGAGCTGCTCATAGATCTGCTGGCCCAAGCGCCGAATCGCCCGCTGCAGCTTTTCGCGCTGACTAAAAGACAGGTTTAAAAACTGGTCAGGATACACATGGGTACACAGATGATACACAGCCAGCGCTAGCTGCCGCTGCCCCGACTGACTAAGGGCTTCGAAATACTTCTGATATAGCTCATCAAGCTCATCTGCAATGCTGTCGGTTTGGGTCTGCAGTCGGGCGAGCGACTGTTCAATTTGACCACTTGCTCTGACCATAGGTTCGCTGTGATTCTCCCCCTAGCCTATCAACAAGCTATTCGGGTTGGCAGGACTTTGCCTGGCAAACGCCTTAGAAAATGCCCAAACAGGCGCTCAAGTCAACGCAAAAAGGACTTGGTAGACCAAGCCCTTTGATAAAGCACTGACTACAAGATCGGCCAGCTAGCGCTGCCGATGATGCGCTATTTTTTCTTTTTCTTTTTGGTTGACTTTGCCTTTTTTTCCTCAGCCTTAGGCTCTGCTTTGGTCTTCTCTTCAGCTTTAGGTGCAGCCGGCTCGCTAGACTGCCCGGTCTGAGCTGCCACCTCAGCTGCAAAGTCAGATTCTTCTTTCTCAATGCCTTCACCCAGCACAAACCGAGCAAACCGGCGAACCTGGATATTTTCACCCAGCTGCGCCACTGACTGCTTGACCAGCTCTTCGACTGTGATGTTCTGATCTTTGATGAACGGCTGATCGAGCAGAGACAGCTCCTTCAGTCGCTTATCGATGCGGCCTACGACAATCTTTTCGCGAATATTCTCAGGCTTATTAGCCAGATCATCGCGACCCATCTCAATCTGTTTTTCGCGATCGACAATCTCTGTGGGAATATCAGCAGTTTTGACATATTCCACATTGGGCGTAGCGGCGATTTGCATTGCAATATCTTGGGCTAGCCCTTTAAATTCGTCGCGGCGAGCAACAAAGTCGGTCTCACAGTTGATCTCTACTAGCACGCCGACGCGACCGCCGGTATGAATATAGCTGTGAACCAGGCCCTCGGCAGCCACGCGGCCTTCTTTCTTAGAGGCAGAGGTGATGCCTTTTTGGCGCAGCCACTCAACGGCCTTTTCTAAATCACCGTCGGTCTCCTTAAGCGCCTTCTTGCAATCCATCATGCCAGCGCCAGTCTGGTCGCGCAGGGCCTTAACTTGCTTTGCAGAAATATCTGCCATGATTTCCTCGTCTA
>JAAHIA010000200.1 GCA_010671975.1 Leptolyngbya sp. SIO4C1
TTAGCTAGCGGTAGACAGATCGGCAAAACCTAGCGCACTTCGCGCGCCGGTGGGTGAGTTGCCTCGACTGCCGTAAAAGACTCTAAAATCCGATAGGTATGAGATGCGCCCTGTGGGACTACCCAGGAGTCGCCAGGCGACAGCTGGGTGGTCTGACCTTCCACCGTGAGCTTTGCCTGACCGCTAATCACGTAGCCGACTGTCTCATAATCGCGGCTGACTGCCGCTTTGTCAGTATCCTCTGGCTCCTCTTGCCACAGACGCATCGCTAAGCTTTGACCGCTTGCCAAAAACTTCTGTCCCTGACTGCCCAAAGCTGCCTGCTGCTTGCTGACGGTATTGATTCCTTCTGCACTCATAAAATTATTATTGTTGGATAGCTGCCAAAACACATTAAATTATATGAGAGACAGCCGCCGCACTCTTCTAACATGCGAGTGAGATTGACGTCATCGTTAGATAGAAACCTGAAACTGACCCTACGGAAGATGAAAAGTGAGCGCGAACCTGATTTCATGAAAGGCGACGCAACAATGGCAAAGAATTTTATGAAACCTATCAATATTGGCTTAAGTGAAGAGCAGCGTCAGGGCGTGGTCAACTTGCTTAACCAAGATTTGGCAGACGCCTACCTGCTGATCATCAAGACAAAGAAGTATCACTGGGACGTGGTAGGCCCTCAGTTCCGCACGCTTCATGAGCTGTGGCAAGAGCAGTACGAAGCGATCGCAATCAACATTGACGAAATTGCTGAGCGCATTCGGGCCCTAGGCGGCTATCCAGTGGGTACTGCAGAAGGCTTCCTAAAGCACGCTTCCATCCGCGAGCATGCCGGCGATCTGCCCAGCGCTAGCGAAATGGTAGAGCGGCTTGTGACCGATCACGAGCAGATTATTCGCAACCTGCGCGAGCACATCGACCAGTCGGCAGATGAGTACCACGATGAAGGGACTTCAGACTTCCTCACGGGTCTTATGGAGCAGCACGAAGAAATGGCTTGGATGCTGCGCTCCTTCATCGAAGGTGAGCGCCTCAGCAGCAGCGGCGATCGGCCCGAGAACTTAAAAACACCGGCCGGCGTCTAAACCTCAGCCGCGCCCGCTAGACTCGAGTCCAGCCTTACGGGGCTGGGCTCAATTCTGTGCGACATTTCAGAGCTTTCAGAAAGATACTATCAGGAGGAACGCTATGTCAGAAGACTACAAAGCGGAGAGAACTGTTTCTGCCGTATTTCAGGCAGAAGAGAAAATTGACGCGATCATTCGTCGTCTGCTCGATCGCGGCGTGCCGCGCGATCACATTTCAGTGATGGGCCGAGACTTTAAGACGGAAACGCGGATTACAGGCTTTATCTCTAAAAAAGACGTGATTCTGGGCGGTCTTCGGACTGGAGCCGTATTTGGTTCTCTGTTTGGCTCACTGCTCAGCCTGCTAACCGGCGTCGGCGTGCTGTTTATTCCCTTTGTCGGTTCAGTCGTGGCTGCTGGCCCAATCAGCGCAGTCCTTTTAGGGGCAGCTACCGGGGCATTAGCAGGCAGCGCCGGCGGCGGCCTAGCTTCAGTGCTAACGACTTTGGGTATGCCAGAAGATAAGGCCGCTATCTATCAAACTCGCCTACAGGCAGGCGACTTCGTGCTGATGGCTGAAGTGCCGGCCGATAAAGCTGGAGAGTATCAGCTTTTGGTTGAGGGCGAAGGTGGTGAAGAAGTGCACGTCACCGAGAAAGCGCTACCGCGTCCTTGCCCGGGCCGCTGCAGCGGAGCCGAAGATCTGTCTCCTGAGATTCGCACGCACCTGTCAGACGAGGCTCAGGCGACCTTCATTGAGCGCTACAACCAGGTATTCGATCAAACAGAAGATGAAATGCGGGCTGAACAGGCAGCCTGGCAAGCGATTCACGAGCAGTACGACGAAGATGAAAATGGCGTTTGGTCTAAGGCTAAAGTGGCAACCTAAGCCGCGCTGAATACAGGCAGCCTATAAGCTTTGTAGCTTTGCTGTCTACTCAGCAAAAACCGCTCGGCCTAGCAGGTCGAGCGGCTTTCATGGGAAAATAGTTCCTATTCGACAGTATGGCCCGACGATACAATCGCCTGACGGACTGAAGCCTCAGACATTTCCGAATCAACCTGCACGGTCTTTTTCTCTAAATCAATATCCACAGAAGCTTGCTCATCAGCCGTTTTAATCACTTTAGTAATAGCGTCTACGCAGCCAGAACAAGCCATAGAAGGAACTTTAAAAGTTGTTTTCATCCAAAGACTCCTAAACTGAATTCGCTCATACCCTATCATACCGCTGTCTGTTTTCGAGCAGCGATTGTATCGCTCGGCATCATCAAGCTACTACCTGCTGTGGGTGCGGCTATTTCGTACGACAGAGGTCAAACCAGTAAAAATTACCCATAGTAGAAGCCCGAATTGTTAAGGACTGAAGACTATGGGCTTTTCGTTACTGAAAGTTGTTCCGGCTGTTCTGTTGCTTTTTGCACTGCCGCCTGTTGCAGCTGAGGCACAAACGACTTTGCCTAGCACTACAGACAGTGCTGCTTCAGAAGAGCTCTCAGACGAGCCCTATGTACCCGAGACTGAATACGACGAATACATGCGGCTAGGCTTTGATGCTCAGCAGCGAGAAGACTATCGCAGCGCCGCTGCCTACTTCCGGGCCGCGCTCTATGCCAATCCGGGCGATCGCGAAGCCATCACGGCCTATTGGAACGCGCGTGGTGCTATGCAAGCTGGTGAAGATACCGTCAGCGGCGCTTACGAGCAGGCCATGAATCGGGGCTATGATGCCACCGAGGTAGGTGACTATGAAGCCGCGCTTGGCCATTTTCGCACTGCTCTACAGCAGCGTCCTGATGATTACTATGCTGCTCAGGCCATTCGCAATGTGTATACCTATCTCAATCGGGGTGAAAGGGCTGACTCGCCTGACGACGTGGCCCCAACCTACAGCGTTTATGCTGGCGAACTGCCCTACGATCGCTACATGCGG
The DNA here is from genome assembly GCA_010671975.1 of Leptolyngbya sp. SIO4C1. Taxonomy (GTDB): domain Bacteria; phylum Cyanobacteriota; class Cyanobacteriia; order Phormidesmidales; family Phormidesmidaceae; genus SIO4C1. Next base: position 3,001 of record JAAHIA010000200.1, read on the forward strand.
CTAGGCTATGCCGCTGCGCAGCGCGAAGATTTTGCCGCCGCACAGCGCTATTTTAGAGGTGCCCTTTATGAGCGACCGCGCGATCGCCAGGCAACCATTGCCTATTGGAATGCGGTTGATGGCAGCCGCGATGGCGAGTTTGGCCTAGAAAGTAGCGAGCCAGAAACAGCCTACGATCGCTACATGCGACTGGGCTATGATGCCACTGAGCGGGAAGACTATACAGCAGCTCTCAGCTTTTTTGAACAGGCTTTGTCCGAACGACCTGAGGATGGCTACGCAATTCAAGCCATTCGCAACGTGCAAACTTATATGGAATAGCGGTTTAGCCTGCGATCGCAGCTTAATTTTCCCCCTTTTGAAGGATGATCTTGCGCACCATAAGATTTTAATTGGACTGGTGGGCCTTTCCCGCCCGCTTGATATCAGCCGATGCTGATACTGAGCGGCTTTGACCCGTTACCTTGCAGAGGATGAACTCATGACGCCGTCGGTGATGACCTTTTTGTATCAGCCTATATCTTGGGGGCTCTGGATAGCTCAGCTAGCCAATCCGGGAATTGATACGCCCGAGGAAGCGGCGCTAATATTTTCGGGACCCCAGTTCTTTATTGCCCTGCTCGCTGGGGTTGTTCTAGCATTTGGGTTCCAAATGCTGTTGACCAATCTGTCGGTGGCAGCCGGGGTAACCTACCTAACCCAGTCCTCTTCTAGCAGCAGTCAAAGCGATAGCGGCGGCAGCCCAATACGCACGGTGAGCCTAGCAGTCGGGCTCTGGACGCTGATTACCGTCACAGTGGCGCTGTTTATTGCTTGTTTTCTAGCTGTCAAGCTGAGCCTCTACAACAGTCCGCTGCTGGGTGCAATCACTGGTCTAGTGATTTGGGGCACCTACTTCAGCCTGCTGGTTTGGATTAGCTCAACTACGGTAGGCTCTTTGATCGGGTCGGTTGTAAAGTCTGCTACTTCTAGCTTTCAAACAATCATGGGCTCAGCGACGGCCGCCATTGGAGCCAAAGCAACTAGCAATCAGGTCGTGGCGACTGCCGAAGCGGCTGCAGCTGCGGTGCGCCAAGAGCTCATGGCTGACATTCATCCTGAAGAACTCAAAGCAGATCTCAAGCGCTATATCGCTGAGGTGCGATCGCCCGATCTCGACATTGCCGATCTAGAGACTCGGTTTGAGGGCATGCTCTCTGACTCGCAGCTGGCTGAGATTGCTGACGCTGACACTTTAGACAACATCGATCGAGAAAGCTTTGTTCAACTGATCAGCAGCCGCACCGACCTCTCTAAGCGCGAAGTTAATCGCATTGCCGATCGGCTCTACCGCATCTGGCAAAATCGCCTGCAGCGGTCGAACCCGATGAGTGAGCTCGTCAACTATCTGCGCTCGGCTCGGCCAGAGCAGCTGCTGAGCGACGGCATTGGTGACCGGCTTGATCAGCTAATTGAAGAACTGCGGAAGAACCGGCGACAGCAACAGCAGGCCGGCTCGTCTACGACGATGAATCTGCTAGCTCAGGGCTTTAACACAGCAGCCGGCGTGCTCATGGGCCGCGTTGATCTATCTGACATGGACGTTGAGCAGATGCTCAACCAGCTACAGTCTGCCCGAGACAGCATGCTTGATCAGGCCAGCACCGCAGCTAATTTGCTGCAGCCAGGCGAAGACAGCCACAGCCTAATCAAAGCCGACGTAGAGAACTATCTCCGCCATACCTATGCTTGGCAGCTGCAGGGACAGCGTTTAGAAAGCGAATTTGAAAATGTGCTTTATGACGCCGAGGCCGATAGCCAAACACTGCGCGACGCCTTGCATCAGCTCGATCGTCCCTTTTTTGTAGAAATTTTGCGATCGCGCGGTCTCTTCACACAGGCCGAAATCAAATCTATTTCACTGCGGCTAGAGGCCGTTCGTCAAAAGGTGCTGCGCGATGTCACAGCCGCTGCTCACATCCAAGCCGAGAAGCAGCTGCGCCGCCAGCTAGAAATCTTTTTACAGCTGACGCCCAAAGAAGAGCTGTTTACTGACATGGGTGAAGACGCTCTACGAGCGCTCGCCGAAGACGACGATGCCAGCGCTGCAGAGCTCAGAGATCGCTTCTCTCGCATTGATGACAGCTTGATGCTGCAGCTGCTCAGCGGCCGCGCGGACATTTCTGAAGCTGAAGCCCGTACGCTGGTGCCCAAATACCGTCAGATTCTTAACCGCGTCGTGGCCGACAGCGATAGCCTGCAGTCTGCGGCCCAGGTAAGGGTGCAGCAGCAGTGGCAGTCTGTACAAGGCTATCTGCGCAGCACCAATAAGTCAGAGCTCAATCCTGAGGGTATCAAGCGCGATCTAAAGCAGCTGCTCAATGAGCCTGATGAAGGCGTTCGTCGCATTCGCGGCCGGCTTGCCCGCTTTGACCGCGACACGCTGACGCAGCTGCTCAGCCAGCGGCAAGATCTCTCAGAATCTGATGTCAACCAGATCATCGACTCGGTTGAAGAAAACTGGCAGGCAGCGCTGCGCACCCCGGCTCGTCTCAGCGCTCGCATGCAGGCTTCTTACAATGAGGCAACTCAGGCCATCGCCGACTACCTGCGCAGCACCGGCAAGCCAGAGCTCCAGCCCGAGGACATCAAGCGCGATCTGCAAAAGCTGCTAGACAATCCCAAGGTTGGCTTCAAAGCCATGCGATCGCGGCTAGCGCGGATGGATCGCGATACGCTCGTGCAGCTGCTTAGCCAGCGCGACGATCTCAGCGAGGCTGAGGTGAACCAAGCTATCGACGATATTCTGTCGTCGATTCAGTCGGTGCTGTCAATGCCGAGGCGGTTAGCACGTCGGACGCAGGCTCAGGTAAATTCTTTCCAAGCTGGTCTAGAAGACTATCTGCGCAGCACTGAAAAGTCAGAGCTACATCCAGAAGGCATCAAGCGCGACCTGCAGACGCTGGTTAACGATCCGCGCCTAGGTGCTGAGCGGCTCGGCGATCGGCTCGCGCAGGTTGATCGCAGTACGGTGGTAGCCCTGCTGGCTCAGCGTAACGATATGACTGAGGCCGAGGCTCAAGAAACGGTCAATCGAGTGCTGAGCGTGCGCGACCAGATGATGGCGCAGCTGCAGAGTGTGCAGACCCGGATTGAAGCCGTGATTGATAGCCTATTTGCTCGGGTCCGCCGCTATCTAAACTCGCTCGACCGCGAAGAGCTTAACTACGACGGCATTGAGAGCGATGTTAGAAAGCTCTTCGACGATCCGCAGGCTGGCTTCGAGGCCCTGCGCTTCCGCCTGTCTCAGTTTGATCGCAATACGCTAGTGGCGCTCATGAGCTCTCACGACAGCGTCTCGCGCGCTGATGCTGAGCGGGTGATTGGCAAGATTGAGTCGGCGCGTGATAACGTTCTGCGCAAAGCAGAGCGGCTAGAGACGCAGCTGCAGACTCGGCTGAACGACATTAAGCTGCAAACACAGAAGCAGTTTGAAGATACGGTGAAAGCCGCCTCCGCTGCCGCTTGGTGGCTGTTCTTTACGGCGCTAGTCTCCGGCGCAGCCGCTGCGATCGCGGGTCGGCTTGCCGTACTCGGTTAGGCGCTCTTGCAGTTTAGCCACCACGGCTTAGCTGCCACAGTTTAGCCGCCTTGGCGCTGACGCGCTAAGGCGGCTTTGTGATATGGATACGACTGTAGATAGAGTGACATCCGTAGTTTTACTGAGAAAACTATTGCTTTCGGGTTCAAGTCACTGCCGAAAGATAGATTATTTAGGACGTCTTGAGAGCTGATTTGGCTGGCAGAAAGCCTTGTCGGCTCTCCTAATTGAAAGTAACGGCGGCGTGCTGCAGTTTGGTACCTTCACACTCGATCAAGATATCGTTGTCGGCGCTACCTCGAATCAGGGCGGCAGTTTCCTCGATATCATCGATGCTGAGATTGCCGATATCAAAGACGGCTTTGGCAGTATTGAAATCGGCAGAGAATCCGGCACCGGTACCATCTACGTCGTATCACCGAACTTCCCCGATCCGGTGATTTATCTACAGCCCACTCAAGACGGCCGGCCCGAGTAGAGCCTCATTAGAGCACTCGCAGGGAAAGCGCCAATAGCGCATAAATAACACAGAGGCGGTGTTGCGACACCGCCTCTGTGTTTAGTGACTTATTTTAATGACTTACAACCGCTACTGCTGCTGAACCAGCATCTGAGCGACCAGGGGCTCAGCCTGCACCAGCGGTAGCTGTACAATAAAGGCAGCGCCGCGATCGCGACCCTCACTTTCAGCATGGATTGTGCCCTGGTGCAGCTGTACGATAGTTTCTACGATTGCCAGTCCGAGCCCGAGCCCTTCAGCGCCGCTGCCAATTTGGTAAAACTGCTTGAAGATATAGGGCAGCTTCTCAGGGTCAATCCCTTGGCCCGTATCACGCACGGTCAGCTCTGCCTGCTTGAGCGATCTAGCCTCCACCTGCTTGAGCTCAACTGTCACGCTGCCGCCGCTGGGGGTAAATTTAATCGCATTTGATAGTAAATTCCAAACGACCTGCTGCAGGCGGTTAATGTCGCCATTCAGCGTACCAACTGACTCTAGGTGAGCAATCAGCTGAATGCCTTTAGCACTCGCTGCTGGCTGCATCACATCTAGGGCAGCTTCAACCACAGTATTAGGCTTAACAAGCATTTTGTTAAGCCGTAGCTCACCGCGCACAATGCGAGAAATATCCATCAGGTCTTCAATCAGCTGCAGCTGAGTTTTAGCATTGCGCTGAATGACAGTTAGCGCCTTTTCAACTGCCTCTGGATTTAACTGCCGTCGCTGTAAAATTTCAGTCCAGCCCAGTACGGCGTTGAGGGGCGATCGCAGCTCGTGAGAAACGGTTGCTAAAAACACATCTTTCGCCTCATTGGCTGCTTCTGCGCTCTGCTGCGCCCCTTGCGCCTGTGCCAGGAGCGCGTCACGCTCTAGCTCAATCTGCTTGCGTTCGGTAATATCTTCATCGGTGCCGACGTAGCCTATCACCGCACCGGCAGCATCGCGCAGCGCCGCTGCCCGCGCAATTACCCAGCGAATATCGCCGTTAGGCCGTTGAAAGCGAAACTCTAAAAGGAATTCCGTATTATCCTGGACAAACTGCTGCCAGGCGTTCACAACGCGATCGCGATCGTCTTCGTAAATCGCCTTAACCCAGCCGTCGCTTTGCGCATCTGATAGCGCCAGCCCAGTAATTCGCTGCCACCTCCTATTGGTATAGGTACAATAGCCCTGCGGATCGGTCAAAAAGATACCAATAGGAGCGCTTTCCGAAAGCAGGCGAAACCGTCCTTCACTTTCTGCTAGAGCTGTGCGACTGGCCTGCAGCTCTAGCCGCAGTCGCGCACTTTCAAGCTCGCTACTGACCGTTCGGCGCAGAACGCTAGGGGCAACCTGATTTTTAACCAGATAGTCCTGAGCGCCGTTTTTCATAGCCTGAACGGCAATCGCTTCGTCACCTTGTCCAGTCAGCATAATCACGGGCGGCACGACTGCCCACAGCCCGCACAGCTCAGCTAAAAAAGCTAACCCATCAGTGTCCGGCAGCAGGTAGTCCAGCAAAATGATATCTGGCCTAACCTGTTGACAAATTGCCAGGCCCGCAGCGCCGCAGTCAGCCTCATAAAACCGATAGCGGTAGTCGCCATCCTGCTGTAAATATCGTTTGTAAGCGTAGCGATCCTCAGCACTGTCTTCAACGATCAGCACAGCGTACGGCGGTATTGCATTTTTGCCTGTAGCATACCGTTCCATAGAAAAACCCCGGGCCGGATTTCAATCATGCCAGAGGCTCAGCTCTGC
>JAAHIA010000201.1 GCA_010671975.1 Leptolyngbya sp. SIO4C1
GGCGATATTGCAAAGCAGTGCTGTAGGACGATACTTTATCAATCCTTTATAGAGTAGAGCAACGCTGTGAATGAGCGCGATCGCCAGCGCTAGCAGAGCGACATATTTCCCTCGCAGTGAGGAATGCGGCCTCGCTATGTCAGGCTATAGTTTACAGCAGTTTTGAATAGTCTCAGAAAACCCGGAGGCGCTAGGGCTGCTTCGGCTGCCGGCCGCGTCTGCTGCCGAGGCTGTGCCCTAAGCAGGCCAGCAGCTTGCTAACTGCCGGATACTCGTTGTTAACAGCATTGCTCAGATGATTCGATATCTATCTAAAGTTCTCTATGTGCTACCGGGTAAGAAAAGCCAGCTCATTGTTCTGCTGCTGATACTGGTTGCCACCTCTTTTTTAGAGGCAATTGGCATTGGTCTGATTGGCCCCTTTATCAAGATTGCCTCTGCTCCTGAGAGCGTTCACGACATTGCGCTACTCGAGCGCCTGTATCGTTCTCTAGATCTAGAGTCAAGCAGTCAGTTTATCCCGATCTTGGGCCTGATTGTCGGTACGATATTTTTTACTAAATCCATTGCCTATTTTTTAGCCAGATCTTACATCTATCACTTCAGCTTTAGACAAAAGGAGCTGCTGATTTCACGGCTGCTCAATGCCTATCTGTCAGTGCCCTATACGTTTCATCTCAAACGAAACACGTCCTCTTTAATTAAAAACATTGTTGTTGAAGTCAACCAGTTCACCCAGAACTGCGTTCTGCAGCTACTGAATACGGCCTCAAACATCATCATTACTGCAGCGCTGGTGCTGCTGCTAGCGAAAACTAGCGCGCTCTTGCTGACGCTAATTCTAGGGGCCTTGCTCCCTATCATTGTGTTCCTCAAGGTGTTTAGAGGGAAGTTTAAGCGATGGGGTAAACACAAGTCTCAGTCGAATCAAGAGATGATTCGCGTTCTCAATCACAGCCTGGGCAGCATCAAAGAAACGCGATTGATTGGCTGCGAGCCTTACTTCAGTGCGCAGATGGATCAGCAAAGCAAAAGATTCTCTAGATCTTCAACGCTCTTTGCCAGTTCGCAGCTGATGCCGCGCATTCTGATTGAAAGTCTCTTGGTGCTGTTTATTATTGCATTTGTCTCGCTCTATCAGCTATTCTCACAGCAAAGCATAGAAGATTTAACAGCTATTCTCAGCGTTTTTGCTGTGACGGCGCTACGACTGATTCCATCGACTAGCCAGTTTGTGCAAGGTATTGGATATGTCCAAAATTCAAGCTACACGCTGGATATGCTCTACAACGACTTAAAAGAGCTCGAAAAAGTGGATGCTGAGTATCTACCTGCATCGCTGGCTGCGGCCTCAGGCAAGCAGGTGCTGCCACAGCAGTCTAAGCGCCATTTCGAGTTTGATCGCGAGATTCGACTCGCCGACATTCAATATCGCTATCCAGGCACTTTAGATAATGCGCTCAACAATATTTCGCTGACGATTCAGAAGGGAGAGTTAGTGGCGCTAATTGGCAAATCTGGGGCCGGTAAAACAACGCTGGTAGACATTATTTTAGGGCTGCTAACGCCCACCCACGGCGACATTCTCGTGGATGGCACGTCTATCTATAGTAGTTTAAGAGGGTGGCAAAATATTGTAGGCTACATTCCTCAGTCCATCTTTTTGATCGATGACACAATCGAGAGAAATATTGCCTTTGGTGTTCCCGATCGACTGATCGATCAGCCAAGACTGGCGCAGGCAATTCGAGCAGCTCAGCTAGAAGCGCTGATTGAGCAGCTGCCGGACGGGGTGGCAACTAGCGTTGGAGAGCGAGGGGTGCGTCTGTCGGGCGGCCAGCGTCAGCGGATTGGCATTGCTAGGGCGCTCTACCACGAGCGAGAAATTTTGGTGCTCGATGAGGCTACGTCGGCGCTAGACAGTGAAACTGAAAAGCAGATCAGCGAAGCTATCAACGCGCTGGCCGGCTCAAAGACGCTGATTATCATTGCCCATCGGCTGTCAACGGTGAGAAACTGCGATCGCTTATATATGTTGCAAAACGGCGAAGTCGTCAAAGCCGGCAGCTATCAGGAAGTAGTGTCCTAGCCGATCTCTGAAAACTGCTTAATACGGCTCCATCTGGATATCAGGACGCTGCCTCAACAGTAAATTTCATATCAGATGAGTATAGGAGACTAAAGTTGTGACACAGGTTGACAACCCTATTCTTCTGGGCGGATGCGGCAGCTCAGGCACCAGCCTATTAAGCCATCTACTCAACGGTCATCCCAACCTCTATTGCGGCGCTGAGCTGCATTTGCTCAACAAAAAGGCGCTGTACGAGCCCCCCTTTACAGAATCAAAAAGTCAGCTAGCTAGGCTCTTGCAAAAGCGCGCTAAAGCCCTGGCTACCGGCGTAAAACTTCGCATTCCTGCCCGGGCTGCCTATTTGCAGATTAAACGTCTGCGGTATGACGGCATATTGACCACTGGACTGCTCAACAATAAATACCTCGGCTCAAGCACCTATGCTAATTTGCGCTATGGTAGAGCCATCTTTGCTGACTGCGCTGGCTATGGCCTCACCCTTGAAGACTGCCTAAACCTGGTTCAAACCAGCGATAGCTTTAAAGAGCTGATCGATCGGTTTTTTGCCGCCGTTCTGCTGCGAGCCGGCAAGCAGCGATGGGCAGAAAAAACGCCCAACAACTGCTACTGCATTGGCGAGTTTTTATCCCTGTATCCGGCGGGTCAATATATTCACATCGTTCGAGACGGTAGAGACGTTGTTCCTTCGCTCATCAAGCGCGGTGCTTCGCCGGAGGTGGCGGTGCGTAGATGGCTGCATGACACCCTGATGGGATATCCCTACAGGCATCACAGCCGCTGCTACATGCTGAAATACGAAGATCTAGTCAGTGCGCCACTGCAGACGCTTAACCAGCTGACCCGTTTCCTGGGAGAAAGCGAGTCAGCAAAGCAGATGCTAGCATCGCAGACTAAAAACAGTCCTACGAACGGTCACAGTTCTTGGAGTGTTAAAACCAGTGACCCAGTCTCTACTCAGGCATTAGAAAAATGGAAAAAGCCAAACTATTTTTCAAAGGGCTACTTAGAGGCGCTGTTTGCCTATACTCACCTATCGTCAAAATTCTTAGATAGCCTCGGCATTGACGGTATCCGCAGTGCAAATGATTTACTCAGAGCCCTCAATTATGAGGCTACTGACTGCTGGAATAATAATCCTCGCCTCAGCCCAAAATTGATGAAACATTTCTTTCAAGAAAAGGTCTATAGTTTGCTTGCTAGCGAAAAGCTCGCCTGCGATATTACGGTGTTTCTTTAGAGTAATAAAAAGTATTAGGAGGCTGTGCGCCGCCTCAGTATCCTAATATCTTCTGCCTAAACGACAAGCTTTGTTTGCTAGGGAGAGAAATGAATGAGCTTGAGCACTCCAGTTGTTTTGATTGTTTTTAACAGACCCGACACTACTCAGCAAGTGCTTGAGGCAATCCAGCAGGTGCAGCCCCGCAAGCTGTTTGTGATTGCAGATGGTCCGCGTCAGGAGGTGTCCGCTGATGCTGAGAAATGTGCAGCGACTAGAAAACTTTTGGAAGCTGTAGAGTGGGACTGCGAGCTGCTGACCAACTTTGCAGATACGAATATGGGTCTAAAAAGACGGGTATCCACTGGCCTAGACTGGGTGTTCACTCAGGTAGACGAGGCGACTATTTTAGAAGATGACACCGTGCCTCATCCCTCGTTTTTTCGATTTTGTCAGGAACTGTTGGAGCAATACCGGCACGATCGGCGCGTGACTTCCATTACGGGGACCAACTTACTCGGTGAGTGGAAGTCGGACATGCAAAGCTATCACTTTTCTAACTACTTTAATTCCTGGGGATGGGCCACGTGGAAACGAGTTTGGGACAACTACGACGTCGATATGCGGCTCTGGGCCGAGCCCGAAGCGCGCAGCCGCGTCAGAGATGTGATTGCTGACGATAGGCAGTATGGGAATCGCAAAAGGCTGCTAGAAGCCACCTATCAGGGCAAGACAAAGAGCTGGGCCTATCAGTTTTTCTTCATGAGCTTGCTAAATTCTGGGCTGACGATCACCCCGGCCGTCAATCTGGTCGCCAACGTTGGCTTTGGCCAACAGGCAACCAATACCCGGAGTTTAGCGGCTTCGCAACGTAGGCTATCGGCTCAAGCTATGCCGTTTCCTTTGAAAGCACCCATTGGCCTGGCAGTAGATCGCGACCATGACTATCAACGCTATAAACAGGTTTGGGAGAGGACGCTGTCTAAGCGAATCCGGTGGAAGCTGCGAGCGCTCAATCAGCGATTGCGAGGAAAGTAAGCCAATGACAATGCCCAATTTCCTAATTGTTGGCGCACAGAAGGCCGGCACAACGACGCTGGCCCAGCATCTGAGCCGCCACCCGCAGATCTACATCAGCTCAGTCAAAGAACCAGGGTTTTTCGATTTTGAAGGTCGCGAACCGGATTTTCGCGGACCTAACGACCAGGCGCTCTATCAGCACATGGTGACCGATCTAAAGACCTATCAGAGCCTGTTTACCAAAGTTGCTCAGGAGCGGGCCATTGGTGAGGCCACGACCTGGTATCTGTATAGCCCTGAAGCGCCTAAGCGCATTGCCCACTATATTCCAACGGTCAAAATAGTTGCCATACTGCGCCATCCGGTTGACAGAGCCTATTCTGCCTTTTTGCACGCGACCAGAGATAGGCGAGAAACGGTCTCTGACTTTACCCAGGCGCTTGACCTGGAGACGGACAGAATTGCTCAAAATTGGGAATACCTTTGGCGCTATCAGCAGATGGGCTTTTACGCGACGCAGCTGCGCCGCTATTTTCAGCATTTTGACAAATCGCAAATCAAAATCTACCTCTATGAAGATCTGAGTCAGGCCCCTGAAGCCTTGCTGAGCGATCTCTGCGATTTCCTAGACGTGGATAGCGCACTCATGCCGAAGCTGTCTAAGCGTCTGAATGCGTCTGGTATTCCCAAAAATCGGCTGCTGCATAGTTTGCTCTCTAGTCCCAATCCGCTGAGAAAAATGCTCAAACCGCTGATCCCCTCTCAAGAGCTGCGAGAGCAAATACGGCTGCGGCTCAAAAATCGCAACTTGAGCAAGCCTCGGCTGTCGGCTGAAACCAGGGCCGAGCTCACTCAGCGATATCGAGCCGACATATTACAGCTAGAGGCGTTAATCGATCGCGATCTGTCTCACTGGCTGCGGCAGTGAGCTGCTCATGCCGCTTATCCGCATACAGCTTTTTAAGGAGGCTCTATGACTCTGCGAACGCTCATCCTGAATACGTCTGATACCAAAGGGGGCGCAGCGCGAGCTGCCTATCGTCTGCATCAGGGCCTGCAGCGAATCAATGGGGCCTCTCAGATGCTGGTACAAACTAAGCGCAGTGACGACAGCGCCGTGCTGGGAACCGGAGCAGCCTCGGGCATTGGGCAGGCGAAAACCGGGCTGCGATTGACGCTAGATCAGCTGCCGCTGAAGCGATACCCGGGCTACAACGGCAGTACCTTTTCACCGCAGTGGCTGCCGGATCGAGTGGCGGCTCAGGTAGCCAGGCTGAACCCAGATGTGATTAACCTGCACTGGATCAATGCCGGTTTTCTGCAAATTGAGACGATTGCTCGCTTAAAAAAGCCGCTTGTTTGGACCCTACACGATATGTGGGCCTTTACTGGGGGATGTCACTACACGCAGTCGTGCGATCGCTACGAAAAAATGTGCGGTGCCTGCCCTCAGCTCGGCAGCAGTCGCACTCAAGATCTCTCTCGGCGGATCTGGCAGCGCAAGGCTAAAACCTTGCAGGGGCTGGACTTGACGATTGTGACCCCAAGTCAATGGCTCAAAGCCTGCGCTGAAAGCAGCACGCTGCTAAAAGATAAGCGAATAGACTGTATTCCCAACGGCCTAGATCCTGCGCTGTATCGACCGTTTGACAAGCAGGCCGCTCGGGCCGCGCTGCGGCTGCCAGCCGATCAGCAGCTGATCCTGTTTGGCTCGCTCAAGGCAACCAGCGATCGGCGTAAAGGTTTTCACCTGCTGCAGACTGCGCTGCAGCAGCTCAGCCAGTCGCTGCGCCATCGGGTTGAGCTGGTTGTCTTTGGAGCCTCTGAGCCAGAGCAACCGCCCGAGTTTGGCTTCAAGACGCACTACCTAGGCAGCTTTAGCGACGATCTCTCTCTGATGCTGATCTATTCAGCGGCCGATGCGTTTATCCTGCCATCGGTGCAGGAAAATTTGGCTAACACGGTGATGGAGGCGCTAGCCTGCGCGGTGCCCTGCGTTGCCTTTGAGATTGGCGGTATGCCAGATATGATTGAACATCAGAGCAACGGCTATTTGGCCAAACCCTATGAGGCTGACGATTTAGCTAACGGCATTGCTTGGGTGCTAGAAGACAGCGGCCGCCATCAGGCACTTTCTGAACGCGCTCGGGCTAAAGTGATCTCGGAGTTTACGTTAGAAAACCAGGCCAGCCGTTACCATTCCCTGTTTGAGGCGATTAGACAATAGCCGACCCCACAGCGCAAGCCATGAAGATTAAAGCTGTCAACCTACTAATACCGCTGGCGGGGCTGTATCTAGTCACCTCCGTGCATGCGCTCGAATCGATGAACTCGGTCAATGCTTTGATGAGAGTGTTTCGGCTGGCAACAATCCCATTTTTGGCCTTCATTGTCCTGACGCTGCTGCCGAGGCAGTCAACGTCAAAAATACAGCGACTCATCTTCCTAGCCGTGCCGCCCGTGGCGCTGCTGCTAATCAACGTTTTGCAGCTGTTTGCGCTACCCGAAGAAAATATGACCACCCACGTTACGGGCAGCGTCAAGTTCGTTGCCTGGTTCGGGCTGTATTTTGCCGTGCTGCTCTCGCTGAACTTTAGCTCTGTTGAAAAAATAAAGTCTTCTATTCTAACCATTTTGGTTGCAATCTTCGTGTTTGGAATTTTGCAATATCCTGGCGTGATTGCGCAGTCCGGTGCGAGTCTTTCGACCGCTCTATCGAACTACGGTCAGATTGGGGCCCGATATCAGCTCTCTGGTATCTTCGGCAGCGCTAATGAAGACGCCAACGGATTTGTCACGCTGCTGCCGCTGGCGCTGCTGTGGGTTGAGCGGCGCAGCGGTCTAAAGCGCAAGCTGTTGCGCTGGGCTTTGCTGCTGTATTTTCCCCTGATACTGGTGTTTAACGGCACGAGAACGGCGCTGCTGGTAGCGCTGCCAACGGTCACGATGATTTTCTATCTGCGACTGTCGCTCAATCAGCTCTTGTGCATTGTGGGTCCGGCAGCGGGCTTGGGGGTTGCTCTTGTCAGCTTGAGCAATAGCCTGGTCGGCCGATTTTTTGAAGCAGAGGCTGCCGGCGGTGGCAGCTTTGGCTGGCGCATAGAGCATGCTTGGATCCCCGCGATTAGCTACACGATGTCACATTCGCCTATCTTCGGCTTTGGCTCACGCGGGTGGGAGTTTATTTGCTACGAGCTTGGCATTCTCAAGGCGGACGGCTCTGGCATTGTGCCGTCTCACAGCGGCTACGTCTGGACCTTTGTCGCCTGGGGCATTGCCGGATTTTTAGCCTACGTTGCGTTTCTAGCCATTTTGCTAACAGAAGCCTTTAAGCTATCAATGTCAAAACGAGAGGACGTTGCGATCGCGGGCCGGGCTTTTCTGGGTTCAGCGGTTGGCTACTGCTTCTGGGCCTTTATCTCAAACGTGATGCTGCCTCAGGGCTGGCTAATCTTGATTAGCATCGCGACCTTGATTGCTGCTTTTAAGGTCTCAGAGATGGCCCATCATTATGAAGTTCACGGCTACTGAAGTTCGCGGCTACTGAGCGAGTTTTGACCGATTGCTTAACTTATTTTTTGACCCAGCTTGACCCAGTTTGACCCAGTATATTTGACCCAGTATGCAAGACAAAAAGATAAAAGTGCTGTATATTGCCGGCTTTGAAAGAAGCGGCAGCACCCTTGTCAACCGAGTCTTGGGACAGCTCGATGGCTTTGTCGCCTGGGGTGAACTGCGAGATATTTGGGAGCATGGGTTTGCTGAAAACAGAGCCTGCACCTGCGGTGCGTCATTCTACGACTGCATCGCCTGGCAGCAGGTCTTCCAGTATTGGGCGGATTCTGAGCGCGCGATGACGATGGTGCGGCTCAAAGAAAGGGCGCGAGCGGCCACGCTGTTAGAGCCGCTGGGTCAGCCGGGGGAACGCCTGCTCAGAGCAGTGTCTAAGCCGTATCTGGCTGAGCTAGAACAGTTCTACCAGGCGTTAAAAGCAACGACGCACAGCCGAGTCATTGTGGATTCTACTAAAGCATCCTGGTATGGCTATGTTCTCAGCCTTCTACCGAGTATCGATCTTTACACAGTCCATATTGTGCGCGATCCGCGAGGCGTGTGCTACTCCCTGCAAAAGCGAAAGACACAGGGAGAGCCCGAATGCCAGTGGTATAATCCTGTTCACGCTGCTCTGTCTTGGAATTTAAAGAATTTAGCAGTTGAAAAGTTCCTGAAGTCACCGTCTAAAAAATATCTCAGAGTCAGGTACGAAGACTTTATAGATTCGCCTGAGACTGCCATAAAATCGCTCACCAGCCTGCTGCAGGAGCCCGTCAGCGAGCTGCCGCTGGTTGGGCCGGCTGCGGTAAAAATGACGGTCGATCACATTATTACTGGCAGCCCCAGTAGCCGTTCCAATACGGGAGCGGTTAAACTAAGGCGGGATGAGACGTGGAAGCAGG
>JAAHIA010000202.1 GCA_010671975.1 Leptolyngbya sp. SIO4C1
AGACGAGATGGACGATTAAGAGTGACGGGAGGTCAGACGTGTGCTCGGCCGAGCGTGATCGAGCTGCTTGGCAGTCGCAAAGAAATGGGCGGCATTGTCTTCGGGCGTGCCGGGTAAGATACCATGCCCTAGATTAAGAATGTGACCGCTGCGTCCGGCTTTGCGAACAGTATCGAGAATGCGATCGCGAATAATCTCTTTTGAGCCAAACAGCACACCGGGGTCAACGTTGCCCTGCACCTTCATATCGGGGCCTAGGCGACGCCGCGCATCGGCCATATCGACTGTCCAGTCGACGCTGACAATATCTACGCCCGATTCGCCCATTAGCTCTAGCACGCCAGCGCTGCCGCTAATGTAGAGAATCAGCGGCGTATCTGGGTGAGTTGCTTTGACCTGGCGCACCACCTGCTGCTGATAGGGCAGCGCAAACGTGCGATAGTCAACCGGGCTGAGCTGACCGGCCCAAGAATCAAACAGCTGCACGATCTGCGCCCCGCAGTCAATCTGATAGCGCACATAGGTCGCAATGCCGTCGGCCAGCTGGCTCAGCAGCTGATGCAGCATCGCCGGCTCAGAAAAGGCCATGCCTTTGATCACCGCATAGTTTTTTGAGCTTTTACCTTCAACTGCGTAGGCTGCCAGCGTCCAGGGCGCGCCCACAAACCCTAGTACGGTGGCCTCGTTGCCAACTTCCTGCCGCAGCGTGGTCAAAATTTTGCGAATGAACGGCAGCGACTCGTCCGGCTCTAGCGGCTGCATCTGATCAATCTGTGCCTGGGTGCGAACGGGCGGCGTAATAATCGGCCCTTTGCTTTCTACAATATCAAAGGGAATGCCCATTCCTGGCAGCGGCGTCAGAATGTCGGAGAACATGATCACACCGTCCGGTCGAAAAGCGCGCCACGGCTGCAGCGAGATCTCAATCGCCAGATCGGGATTTTCGGAACGCTCCCGGAAAGAGGGATGCTTCTCCCGCAGGTCTCGATACACTTTCATGTAGCGACCTGCCTGTCGCATCATCCACACGGGCGGGCGATCGAGCACCTCGCCTTGAGCTGCCCTCAGCAAATACGGCGTCTGATCTTGTCCGGTCATTGAAACGTCACCACTTTAAGGATTTTTAAACGCATTCGCTAGCTTATCATTGCTAGTGAGCCCGCGATCACGCCTGCTGTCAGGGCTTGAGGTTTATCGCCGCCGCCGCCGCGACCGGCTTGAGCGTAAACTTATAGACAGTAAAGAATTGTGGTCTTGTTTAGACTAAGCCATGGAAATTGTGAATTTTTTTGAAAAACTCGCCGGTCGGTGGTTCTCGCAGCGCACGACCCACGACCTGTCAGCTCAGCAGTCTAAAGCAGGCCAGTCGAATTTAGAAGCTACCTTTTTAGCTGCTACTGCCCCACCGGTACAGCAGCTGTGCGAGCAGCTAGGCGTCGATGCGTCGCTGGCGCTCTGCGGCTTAGAAATTACTCAAACCAGCACGGTCGACGGCAATCCTCAACAGCGCACCGGCTCAGCGCTGGTCGTACCGCTCACGCCCGAGTCAGACACAGCGGGCGAGCTGCTGCGCAGCGGCACCGGCGTGGCTCCTGCTAAGAGTCGCTACAGCTGGGAAGCAGAGATCTTCACCGTCAGCTCCGAAGCGGATGACATTCGCTCAGAAGAACGCTGGTGGTTTATTACCGACAATTTGCGCATGCGCACCAATATTCTCAAGCGGCCAGACGGCTTTCATCTGGCCTCCTTTTGCTCAGAAATTCGGCTTGGGGTCAAGCGTCCGCCGGCAGATGCGGCCTGACCCTCTGACCCTGGCTCAGGGCTTCGTGCTTGAGTCTGGGGGTGGCTTCGGCTGAGGAGACAGCGCCAGCTGACTGAGCCGCGCCGCCCGCCGCCGCTCGCGCCGATCTTGATAGAAGGGCAGCTCTGGTCGAAACGGCTTAATGGGTCCCGGCATTTCATAGCGTCCGCTGCTGGCGTGCGATCGCGCCGAGCTCGGCGCGGCTGCACCAGCTGAGGAGACCGGCTCAGGGCTGGCTGCAGTAGTCCCGTCTGCCTCTGAGCTACCGGCCATCATCTGCAGACTGATCTGCCGACCAATCACCTGCTCAAACTCGGGCGTAAAATGCCGCACAGGCTGACCGCGTCGCGACCAGAGCGACAGGATCTGCTTGACAGAGATCGCCTTATAGCGCCCCTGGTAGAGCGCTTCGATAATGGCATCGCGAATCCAAGCGGCTCGGTAGCTGTCTAGCCATTCCAACACCTGACTCTCTGCGCTGTACCAGCCCAGCTCAAAGCTGTATCCCTGCAGTAGCTTGAGCGCCTGCTGCGCTTCTAGCGTCATGGGCGAGGCATGGGTCGCAGACATCAGCATGGTTTAGGTCACAGTAACAGCGGATAACTTTTAACCTATACTGCCCATTTCAAAAAAATTCCAGCCATTATTGAGGAAACCACTGGTATGAATTTACGATCTCTTAGGCTAAGCCGCAGACTGAGCCGCTGCCTTGGTTAGACCGCCTACTGCGGCTCGACGACGGTGCCTTCGACATCGCGGATGCGGGGAGAGTCGAACGGGTCGCTGCGGCCTAGCCAGCTGAAGTCGCTGAGGCGAAAGCCAATCGAGCCGGTCTCGCGAGTTGGGCTATAGCGCACGACTAGGCCATAGGTGCGACGGCTATACTCGAAGATATATTCGGTGTTGACCGCTTCACTCGTATCGAGGTTGATAGAGGTCTGAAACCCCAGCAGCAGCGGACCGTAGACCTGCTGCACTAGGCCAAATGACAGAATGCTGCGATCAACGGCGCGGTCAAATTGGAAAGGGGAATCGTCCTCACCGACAAAGGCTCGATAGTAGCCGATATTAAAGCGGGTATAGTCAAGAAACGAGCGCGACAGATGCCCAAACTGCGCGTCTAAGCGAACGTCGCCGGCTAGCAGCTCTTGAATGCTGCCGTCGGTGTAGTAGGTGCCAACCCCCTGCAGACTGGTGCCTAGCGTCACGCGAGGCACGATAGGCTGAGGCGTGTAGCGCAGTCCCTCGGTGGCGGTTGCCGGTAGCGGCTCACCCTGCCAAAGTAAAAAGCCCTTGGCCAGACGGGCGCTGGCTTGAAACCGCCCGAGTGTGATCAGCTCTTCATCGGCGCGCGGCCCGCGACGGCTGGGTTCAGCTGTGACGTACTGGGCGCTGGCCTGATAGTTCAGCGTGAGGTTGCGATCGCCCAGCGGAATCACTGGCGAAACCACGACCGCGCCTAGGCTAGAGCGCACATCTTCAAACCCCAGCGAACCGTTGTACAGCCGATCGCGATAGCTATAGTCAACAAAGAGCGCGTGGGTACCTAGCGGCCGCTGCAGCTGCAGATTACCGCGCAGATTATTCTCTAGATCGTTGAGCTTAAACCGAGTCAGTTCAGCATTACCGCGCAGCCGGGTCTGCGGACCCAGCGTGGCTTCAAGCGTCGCCCCTAGGCCAAAGGCATCGGAGCTTAGCGCTCCGTTCTCGAAAGCTTCGCTAACCAGGTACTGCGGCATCACCTCAAGCTGAAAGCGAGGGTCGCGGCTCAGCGGCACGCTCGCCTCGACAAACAGGCCGCCGCGATCTTCGTTGTCAATGCCAACCCGAGTTGGGAAGGGGTTAATATCGTCCGAATCGACAGTACCCCGGTTGATCAGAATCTGCGATCGCAGCAGCGGCAGCGAAAATCCCTGATCAAAGACAATTCTGGCCCGGCTTGCCGTCAGCCGATCCTGCTCGGGCGAAATTGAAACCAGCGTCACTTCGTCAGAGCGAAACTCCAGCTCTGGCGGCGAGAACGGATCGTTAGTCAGCCGCACATTTTGAGCCCGCCAGGCTTCGGCATCAAAGACTACTCGCTCCGCCTCAAACCGCAGCCGCCTCAGACCGCCGCCGGTATTGGGCAGCGTATCGGTACCCGCGCTGATTTGCAGGCCGCCAGCGCTAGTCACCCCTTCAATTGGGCGATCGGGGTTGAGCGGGTCAAACACGGAACGACTGGTTACCGGCTGCTCGATAGGGGCACTCAGATCGCTTCCTAACGCCGGCAAGAACAGCTCGCCCTTCGCTTCAAACAGCGTTCCTGCAGACTGGGCAAAGTTATACTCGGCCCGCTGTCCCTGCACAATCTGCTCGCCCCGCGTCAGCAGCACGTTACCCTCTGCCAGGGCATAGCGATTAAACAAATTCACCCAGAGCTTATCGGCCTGCAGCAGCGTGTCCCCCAGCTGCAGCTGCACGTTACCTCGCGCAATCAGCACCTGCCGCACCGGGTCATAGTCCTGATAGTCAGCGGTTACCTCTAAGCGAGGTGGCGCAGTTGGAGCGGTACCTTCAGCCGGCACCGCTTCATTCAGGTCTAGCGGTACCGCTGAGCCATCGCCTGATTCACTATCTGATAACTCGCTACCTGATAACTCGCTACCTGATGACTCATTATTTGATGACTCGCTGTCTGACCTATCGTCAGACGCGGCGCGATCGCGCAGTTCAGGCTCCGGCGGCTCGGGGGACGGCTCCGGCGTATTCGCGCTAGCCGGCTCTGGACTGGGGTCAACTGCTGAATCAAGCGCTGGCAAATCTGCGGTAATCAAGCGCTGCGGCAGGGGCACCTTAACGGTGGGCTGGGCATTAGCAGCTGAGGCAGACTCTAAACGTGGCTGAACTAGGGCAGCGGGCTGCGGCTGAACAATCTCGGCAGGGGGAAGCTCAGGCGGTAGCAAAAAATAGGCCATACGTACAGTGAACCTTGGCCAGCAAAAAGACAGCCCGAAGCAATTCGGGCTATCTTCAACAAACGATGACGTTTAGCCTAAACGAACAAAAAGCGCTATGGCAAGGTTCTATTCAAAATCTTGACGGCCAGGGTTACGCGCCGGGTCTCCGCTCAGGAAGCCAAAGATAAATAGCCCAACAAAAAAAGCAACCGTTAGATAAACGACGATCTTAAGCGTTAGCATCGAGCATCTCCAAACACAGACTGATATGGAACTTATAATATCGTAATCTTGACCAATTACCGGGCCGATCCAGCCGGACAGCCTCGGCAGTTCACTGCTGAGGGTTTGAGTTTAGCAAAACCAGAAAAGCGGCCATTGCGCCAAAAGATCGGCTACAAGTCTGTCTGTGTCGGTATTCGACAAGCGAGGCGAACGGTCTATGCTAAAGAAGACGTCACGCTGGCTGAAGTGTCTATGCCCTGGATGCGCATTTTGAGCGGCGGCATTGCGATCGCAATTGCCTTAACAATGATTTTGCTGGGCGGATGGTACTTCACGATTGGATTTGGCATCATCGTCTACCTGGGCCAGCTAGAAATTTTTGAATTAGCGCGGGCCAAAGGCATCAACCCGGCCGTCAAGACGACGCTGCTCGTGAGCCAGGTGCTGCTGATCGTGGCGCATGTCTCGCCGCCTGTGGCAGAGCCTATTCTTTCGCTAGCCGGTACGCTGGTCTGCTTTTATCTGCTATTTCAGCCTAAGTTTGCCACCATTTCAGACGTGGCTGCCTCCATTTTGGGCCTATTCTATGGCGGCTATCTGCCCAGCTACTGGATTCGCCTGCGAGATCTAGGCGCTCAGACTGGCAACCTGCCGCTAGGCGGCTACTGGCCGACCGACTGGCATCTGCAGCAGCTACCGCAGGGACTCTCGGTTACGCTGCTGGCCTTTGTGTGCATCTGGGCCGCTGATATTGGGGCCTATGCCTTTGGTCGCACGTTTGGCCGCACGCCGCTGACGAACATCAGCCCTAAAAAGACGGTCGAAGGCGCTCTGTTCGGCATCAGTGCCAGCACGCTGATTGGGGCGCTGGGGGCCTGGCTGCTGGGCTGGTCAATCTGGTGGCTAGCCGGCATTACGCTAGGAGCTGTGATTGGCATTGCTAGCCTGCTGGGCGATTTGATTGAATCGCTGATGAAGCGAGACGCTGGCGTCAAAGATTCAGGGCAGCTAATTCCGGGACACGGCGGCATTTTAGATCGTACCGACAGCTATGTGTTTACTGCGCCACTGGTCTATTATTTCGTGACGCTGCTGCTGCCGAGCCTGCCCACCGGCTAGCAGTTCGAGCCGCTAAGGGTTGACCATCACTTCTCCCTGACAGCGCAGACCGCCGGCTTCAACGCTGAGCCGATGCAGCCGTGTCTGGGAGCCTAGATCCCACTGAAAGCCTTCTAGGGCCTGGCTGGGGCAGCCTGAGCCTGCCTGCGGATGGCTCAGCCACTGAGGCTGTCGCAGCACCAGACAGCGCTCGGCCTGTGTCTCAACAGCCGCTTGTAGAACAGCAATATAGTCATCGACGGCCGCCGCTGACTGCAGACTTAGGGTCAGCCGGCCTTGACCAATAGTGACTTGCGATCGCGCCGCAGGCAGCCTATCTGCAGCGCGGCCATAGCACTCAGCCAGCTCTTGGCTGACGGTCGGCATGGTCAACAGCGCCTGCCAGAAAGCCGCAATCCCTTCGCTCAGCAGCGCCGACTGCAGCGACTTATTCAAATCTTGCTCCGTTAGCCAGACCTCACCCGCTACCGGAAACGCCTGCAGCAGCCGTAGCGGCTTCCCACGAATTACCTGACCCAAGTTAATTCGCACTTCGTCGGCAGCCAGCGCTACCTGGCTTAAATAAATACCCCGATAGACGGCCTGCTGAGCAGCCACTGACACCGCCGGAATGTGTCCTGACAGCAGCTGTCGATCGGTGCCGTCAATCGCAAAGGTCAGCCCTTCGATTTGATCTACCTGAGTTTGCAGCCAGAGCCGCACCGCCATTGGTAGCACTCGCCCAATCAGGCGACTTCCTCGGGCTGAAGGCCGCTGGGGCGAGTCTGGCAGCTGTGAGGTCATAGGCAATCATGATTCGTCCGTTTCGATCACTACCATACTGCCTAATCTGGCTGCCCAATTTTGACGGCGCTTTTATGGCGCGGCTGATGCGACTGCTCGCCAACCGCTTATGTCATGTTTTTGTGACATAAGCGATCCCGCAAAAAGCAATAATGTTATAGTTTCATGACTTAACGATCCCCGAAACCCCTTTGAAATCGCTATATCTTTTGATACAAAGGCTTTTTATCTACGACCCCTCTTGATCCCGATAGACGTTCTTGGCATCATGACAGGTGTGAACTTGATCCCCGAGCTGCGATCGCCAGGAGTTTTGCTGGCTCGGTTCAGTCACAGGACAGACCACATTAGGAGGCAGCCAGACATTATGACTAACGGTTCTCAGATTCCTCTCGAAGAGATGACGCTACGGCAGCTGCGCCGCGTTGCCAGCGAGTACTCCGTCTCTCGCTACAGCCGGATGCGGAAGGTGGAGCTGATTGAAGCCATCCGCAAGGCTCAGGCGGCTGCTGGCATGGCTCCTGTTCCCACCGAGACCGCGACGGCCAACGCGACGGCTAGCAGCATGGCTAGCGTCAGCAGCGCTAACGCTTCGGTAGCCAGCGTTGAGCAGGTTGATGGTCAAGTCGAAGTCGAAGCTTCAAAATTTGCCACCCCGGTGATGGAAGAGCTTGCCTCAGTTGATGAAGGGCTAGGCGACCTACCGAGCGGCTATGGCGAGAGCCGCGTGGTGCTGATGCCGCGCGACCCGCAGTGGGCCTATACCTACTGGGATGTGCCCAACGAGCATAAAGAAGAGCTGCGCCGTCAGGGCGGCATGCGTTTGGCGCTGCGCTTTTACGACGTCACCGACATTGATTTGAACTATCAGAGCCCGCACAGCCTGCAGCAGTATGAGTGCGATGAGATGGCCCGCGAGTGGTATTTACCTGTGCCGGTTAGCGATCGCGACTACGTGGCTGAGATTGGCTATGTCTGCGCCGATGGCCGCTGGCTCGTGCTGGCGCGCTCAGCGTCGGTTCACATTCCGCCGGTTTATCCCTCCGACTGGGTTGAAGACCACTTCGTTACCCTCAGCTGGGATGAAGACCTGCGCGGCAAGACCCTAATGACGCTGGTACCGCCAAGCAAGAAAGCTGCAGCCGCCGGCGGCGTTGATAGCGCAATCTACGAAGAGATCTTCGCCAAAGCGCAGTCGATGGAAGCTCAGCGCGTTGCGGGTTCGCTATTTGGCTCCATGCACCAGGTGCCCGAGCAGGCCGTCAGCTCCTACGTTTTCCCATCGGGCATGGGCATGTGGGCAATGCCCAACGTCTCGGGTTTGACCATGTCTGGCGTCGGCTTCTCTGCTTCGGCACCGCCGATTCGCCCGCGCAAGTTCTGGCTGGTGGCCGATGCTGAGCTGATTGTCTACGGTGCAACCGAGCCGGACGCAACCGTCACCATTGGCGGTAAGCCAATTAAGCTCAACCCGGATGGCACCTTCCGCTTCCAAATGTCCTTCCAGGATGGAATCATCGACTACCCGATTGTGGCCGTGGCCGCTGACGGTGAGCAAAACCGCGAGATCCACATGAAGTTCGAGCGCGAGACCCCAGCTCGCCGCACCAACACCAAGGACGAAGCGGTGCTGGAGTGGCTCAGCTAGGCTGATTTCCCTGTAGTGTCAAACTAGTAAACCAAGGGGCAGTTCGCTGCCTCTTTTTTTTGCTAACCGTTTGGGAAGAAGCTACCCGGCGAGAGATGACAGGTTGGCCGTGCGATCGCTACAGTTCTCCTATTAGACATCTCCAAAATATAAATTCGGACAAAAAAAGGCGGTAGAACACTAAAAGTAGAGTTCTACCCACCCAATGAAAAATCCCTACAATTATATCAACCAACATCCTGAGCGCAGCAAGCGACTATT
>JAAHIA010000203.1 GCA_010671975.1 Leptolyngbya sp. SIO4C1
GTGCTGACCACCATCATCACGCACAACCTGGCAATCGGCGTAATTGTCGGCATTGCGCTGAGCTCACTCTTCTTCTCTCGCAAAATTGCCAAGCTGATTAGAATTGAAAGCCGACTGAGCCCATCCAGTGATGAGCGGGTTTACTATGTCAAAGGCCAGCTGTTTTTCGTCTCAGTCAATGATTTTCTTGCTGCTTTTGACTTTGCTGAACATCTCGACCGCATCGTGATTGATCTGTCTGAAGCGCACCTGTGGGATCAATCAGCTGTAATGGCAATCGATAAGGTCGTGCTCAAGTTCCGACGCAAGGGCACCGATGCCAAGCTGGTGGGATTAAATGAAGCCAGCCAAACCCTAATTGACAATCTGGCTATTCACGATAAGCCCGATGCGTTCAATCAGGTCGGCAGCCATTAAGGCTGGTCTCGCTGTGAGACTCTCCTTTTAGAACCACTGCGCCAAGGCACTGGCAATTTAAATCACTTTGCTGCTAAGTTAGGGGCTATGGCGCTTGACAAATTCAACCCATCCTAAGATTTGGTTAGCAGCAGCGTTCATCTGCGACAGAGCGCGATCGCAGCTGGCTGTTTACCTGCGCTTAACCCCCCGATAATTTTTTCACTATCGTAGTATTACTGAGGCTTAAGATCGTCTCGCTACCTTAGCTGTGGTCTGTTTATAGCCACGGAGTGTGCTGTTATGGTAGTGAGAGGAATTCAAGGTCGCCTCAAGTATGTGGGGATCGCAGGTGCGGTTGCCGCTGCGGTTGGGCTAGCAGCTGCCCCTGCTATTTCTCAAGAAGTCATTGCAATCGATGGTTCGAGCACGGTGTTTCCTATCACCGAGGCAATGGCAGAAGAGTTTATGGGAACCGGTGCTGACGCCAACATCACGGTCGGCGTTTCAGGTACCGGCGGTGGCTTCAAGAAGTTTTGCGCTGGCGAGACTGTCATTTCTAATGCTTCTCGCCCGATCAAAGATACAGAAATGGAACTCTGTGCGGCCAACGGCATTGAGTACACGGTCATTCCAGTTGCGTACGACGCTATTACCGTGGTGGTGAACCCTGAAAACGACTTTGCAACCGAAATGACGGTTGAAGATCTCAAGGCGCTCTGGGAGCCAGCGGCTGAAGGCACCATCACCCGATGGAATCAGCTAGATCCAAGCTGGCCGGATGAAGAAATTAGCCTGTATGGTCCCGGAACCGATTCGGGAACGTTCGACTACTTTACCGATGAGATTGTTGGCGAAGAGGGCGCTAGCCGCGCTGACTATACTGCGAGCGAAGACGACAACGTCCTGGTGCTGGGCGTAGCGCGCGATCCCTATGCGCTGGGCTATTTTGGCATGTCTTACTACCTCGAAAACCAAGCAGATCTGACTGCTGTTGGCATTGATAATGGCGAAGGCGACGAGGGCTTTGTTGTGCCTTCTCCTGAGACCATCGATGAATACGAGCCGCTGGCGCGTCCGATTTTTATCTACGTCAATACGGCTGCGCTCAACAGCAGCTCCCAGCTGCGTGCATTTGTTGAGTACTATCTCGAAAATGCGTCCGAAATCGTGCCAGAAGTTGGCTACGTGGCCCTGCCTGAGAGCCAGTACAGCGAGTCTCTAGCCGCGCTCTAGCCGCTAAACCCACATCATCCAAAGCCCTAGGACCGCGTCTCTCTGCGCCCAGGGCTTTTTCGGTCTACCATCCGTTTCTCAGCAGGCATGATCGATCTTTCTAGCGAGCCGCCCAGGTCGCGCCGCCGATTTCTGCGGATTTTAGTGCATCCGCTCACCTTAGTTTCTCTACTGGCGCATGGGCTACTGCTGCTGCTGCCCATTTGGGAATTTCAGCCAGCTGAAGAGACCGCCACCCCGCCGCCTGAAGCCGAAGCCACGATTGAGGTGCAAAATCTTGCAGATTTGGTAGGAGCGCCCGAAGCGCCAGCTTTACCGCCTAAACCTGCAGTCCAGCCGCCACCAGCGCCTCAGCCAGTTCAGCCAGTTTTGACCGAGGTGCCTGACCGTTTGCCAGAGGCGTCGGTTGAGCCCCAGCCGACACCAGCGCCCCAGCCGGTCGAGCCCCAGCCAATCGAGCCCCAGCCAATCGAGCCGGCTTTCGATATCGGCGCCGTTAGAGGACAAATTACCAATCGAGTCAGAAATTTTTCAGGTGAGCTGGTTGAGCCCTCGCCCCTGCTGCTAAAAGCGGAGCAGCGAACCTTCTTTTTTCAGAACGATAGCCTAAACGCGCCGCTGCTCTCCGGCATTAGTAACATGCCAGTGTATAACGATCGCCGCCCTGACGGTATGCTGCCAGAAATTGAGGCTGGCTTTGCAGCAGATGGGCTATCGATGATACCAGCGGGTGAATACGGCGGAAATCCGCTCTACCAGCTGGTAGACACTGCCAGCGGTAGCGAGGCTGGCTATCTCAGCGTCGTTTTGGGCGGTGGTGGACAAACTACGCTCCTGGCTTTTTGGGAAATCAATCCGCTTGGTACCTAAACGTGAGTATTCGGCCGCAGGTTCAAAGCCATGCTTTAGGGATTTGCTCGAAAATGAACTACCCGCAGATCGAGTTTCGACGCCGCTCAACGCTCAAAACTGGCAGGCTGAGCTTAGCCGCAGCCCCCTAGCGCTGTCGAACCAGACCGATTAAGACCGATCAAGACCGATTGAGGAAGTATCCTCCTGTGCTGACGCTTGGCAGCCAGGATAGTTCACACTAAATATACTTAGACGCTGATTAAACGCTGAAGCTGGCTACTATGAAAATTTTCAAAGCGCTGCATCCCATGTTTTGGCTGGCTCTAGGGCTGCATGCGGCGCTGCTGTTTATCCCCATTTCTGGATCGTCAGATGACGCTGTGCCACCTCCCGACTTAGAGGAAGACACCATCGCTGTCACCCGAGTGCCGCCCGAACCGAGCGCTCAGCCAGCAACACCGCCGGCAGTAGCCCCTCTGCCGGCTGCTGCCGTCCGCCGCGCCTCTCAAGCCGAGCCAGCCAGCTCCGCCGCGCAGCCGGCCAGTGCAGCGCAGCCGTCACAGCCCAGAGTCTCATCCCCAGCTAGCACCGCTCCAACCACGGCGCGCCGCAGCGTCGGTCAGGGAGTGCCCGAGCTGCCGCCTGCATCAGAGTCAGCGCCGCCGCGCCCGCCGCAGGCAACTGAGGCAGCTAGCCCAGCCGTTCAAGAGCCGCTAACCCTAGCCGCACTGGCAAAAGGGGCAACGGGCTCAGTGCCTAATCGACTAACGCAGCTGCTGGACTGGTTTGGCCGACTGTATACCTATCGGCCCGAGAAAACAACAGCAGAGGCCACGGCGGCAGCAAAATCCGCGTGGCTCTCAGCGGTGCGAGCTCGCACTGGCCTGGCTACGCTAGAGTCGCAGTCGGTAGAACCGCCGGTTGGGCTGCGCTACCCGCTAGAGAAAGACGCTTCTCTAGCCTACGAGCGCAATTTCGTGGCCTGTTTGTCAGAAACCCCGCAGTCAGCGCTAGTTGGGGTCGACTTTGACGCCGCTGAGGAAATGGCCGCCGATCCGGCCCTGCTGCGCAGCACCGGCTATGAATTCCTCGACCAAGAAGCGATCGCGCGCGCCAGTCAGCAGGGAGAGTTTCCCAGCCAGAAGGCGCAGAAGGCCTATACCGTCGAGGTTGTGATTGACTATGACGCAGAGCGCTGCTTTGGGCTCGACTAAAGCTTGACGCTAAACTTTGCTGCGATCGGTCAAAATCTCGTGGCCCGTCTCTGTCACCAGCACCGTATGTTCAAACTGGGCTGAGAGCGAGCGATCAACCGTGACCACTGTCCAGCGATCGCGCAGCGTTCGCGTGTGCCGCGATCCCGCATTCAAAATAGGCTCAATGGCTAGCGCCATCCCCGGCTTGAGCTTCACATTGGGCAGCTCCTTTGTGCGGAAATTAAACACCGAGGGCGGCTCGTGCAGATTGCGGCCGACGCCGTGGCCGGTAAATTCTTCGACTACCTTATAGCCGCTGGCACTAACCGCATCCTCAATCGCCCCAGCGATATCCAGCAGCGTATTGTTGGGCTGAACCTGTGCAATACCGGCATAGAGCGCCTGCTCAGCGGCGGCAATCAGGGCTTCCGCTTGCGAACTCACCTGACCCACCGCAATCGTGATGCAAGAATCACCGTGAAATCCCTGATAGTAAGCACCGGTATCCACCTTCAGCACGTCGCCCGCGTGGATCACCTTGCGCCGCCGGGGAATGCCGTGCACCACCTCGTCATTGACGCAGGCACAGATCGACGCCGGAAAGCCATGGTAGCCCTTGAAACTAGGCGTAGCCCCCAGCTCGCGGATGCGGCCTTCGGCATAGTCATCTAGGTCGGCAGTGGTCATTCCCGGCTCAACCCGCTCGGCAATTTCTTTAAGCACCGTGGCTACGATCCTAGCCGCTGCTCGCATGGTCTCTGCTTCAGCCGCTGACTTTAGCTCAATACCCTGACTTTTACGCGGCCCGACCATCACCGGGCGAAACGTAGCGCGCGATAGCAGATTCGTTAAAACGTTCATCATCCTTGTGGGCGGACTGGTCTATCTGCTTTAGTATGACGGATGAGGGAACCGGTTGGGGAGATGGCGCTAGGAAGTCAGGACTGGCCGGCTGCCTGTCATAGGCTAATGAGGTCCGGCCGGGAAAAAATATATTTAAAGCTGGTCTTTTAGGAGTAAGTTGGCGTATCATAGTAGACCGTGTGCTTTTCAGGGATTATGAACGCTGAAGCAATTATCCGCGATATTGAGGCGGAACATATTAAAGACGATATCCCCGACATCTATGTCGGAGATACGGTTCGAGTCGGTGTCCGAATCCAGGAAGGCGGCAAGGAACGTATTCAGCCCTACGAAGGTACCGTAATTGCTAAGCGCAGTGGCGGTATTAATGAGACAATTACCGTGCGTCGAATTTTTCAAGGGGTTGGGGTCGAGCGGGTATTTCTGCTCCACGCGCCTCGAGTGGCCAATATTAAGGTGATTCGTCGCGGTAAAGCGCGTCGCGCCAAGCTATACTACTTGCGCGACCGAGTGGGCAAAGCAACTCGCCTGAAGCAGCGTTTTGATCGTCCGCTTTAACAGTTAAGGGTCGTGCGTCCTTAGTTCAGTTGGTAGAACGTCGGTCTCCAAAACCGAATGTCGGGGGTTCGAGTCCTCCAGGGCGCGCTGAATCATCCAGAGCGATTCTGCCCGAAGTGCTAAATGTGCGATGCGATCGCGACTGAGTGTATAAATGCTCAGGCTTTAGCAGCTAGCTTCGGGTAGAATTGCTTTTTGGGTGATTGCCGGTCATCAGTCAGCGCCTTCAGTTAGCGCTAGGCGAGCTGACCGTGACTCAAGAGGGCAGTAAGGAAGCGAGTATCGTGGTCAAAAAAGAAGCTAAGCAAGCAGCCAAGGCAGACAAAGGGGCGAATCAAAGCGGTTCGTCTGATGGCTTCAGCGCGGGTGACTTTTTGAAAGGCACTCAGGAAGAGCTAGGCAAGGTAGTCTGGCCAACTCGTCAGCAGCTGATCAGCGAATCAGCCGCCGTCATTTTGATGGTGGGCCTTTCAGCAACGCTGATTTATCTGGTTGACAAACTATTTGGTTGGGCTTCTAGACAGGTGTTCTAAATGACTTACGCATCGGACGATCCAAACTATTCAGAAGCCAACGGCTCTGAAGCTTCGGAAGAGACTAAAAAGCCTAGAGCTCGCTGGTATGCGGTTCAGGTAGCTTCCGGGTGCGAAAAGCGGGTCAAGCTAAACCTTGAGCAGCGCATCAAGACGCTAGATGTAGCCAACCGGGTGTTTAGTATCGAGATTCCTCAAACGCCGGCCGTTAAGCTGCGGAAAGACGGTTCTCGTCAAAGCATTGAAGAGAAAGTATTTCCAGGCTATGTGCTGATCCGCATGGTGCTCGATGACGATGTTTGGCAGGTGGTTAAGAACACGCCCCACGTGATCAACTTTGTCGGTGCCGAGCAGCGGCGCAGCTCTGGGCGCGGGCGCGGGCATGTCAAGCCGATGCCGCTCAGCCACGCGGAGGTAGAGCGCATTTTCAAGCAGACTCAGGAGCAAAAGCCGGTTGTCAAGGTAGACTTGGCCTCTGGTGATAAGATTCTGGTGCTCTCGGGTCCCTTTAAGGACTTCAGCGGTGAAGTCATTGAGGTGAGCCCTGAGCGCAGCAAGCTGAAGGCGCTGCTATCTATTTTCGGCCGCGATACGCCTGTCGAACTGGAGTTTAACCAAGTGCAAAAAGAGAGTTAATCAATGGCGAAAAAGGTTGTTGCAATTATCAAGCTAGCCATTCCGGCTGGAAAAGCTAACCCCGCACCGCCAATTGGTCCTGCGCTTGGTCAGCATGGTGTCAATATTATGGCGTTCTGCAAAGAATACAACGCCAAGACCGCTGACAAAGCTGGACTGATTGTGCCGGTCGAAATTTCGGTTTTTGAGGATAGAAGTTTTACTTTTATTCTTAAAACGCCGCCGGCCTCGGTCTTAATCAAAAAGGCTGCCAAGGTAGAAAAAGGCTCGGGTCAGCCCAACCGTGAAAAGGTAGGATCTATCACGCGGGCTCAGCTGCAAGAAATTGCTGAGACGAAGATGCCTGACCTGAATGCTAATGATATCGAAGCTGCAATGAATATTATTGCGGGCACGGCTCGCAATATGGGCATTACGGTAGCAGACTAACCGTTTCTAAAAATTTTGTCGGGGGAGAAGAGATCCTTCGCTACTACCCCAAGGAGTAAATCATGGCTAAGAAAATATCCCGTCGCCTGAGAGAGTTGCAGGCCAAGGTTGAAGAGCGCCAGTATGAGCCGATGGAGGCAATGCAGCTGCTGACTGAAACAGCCACGGCTAAGTTTCCTGAGTCAGCTGAGGCTCATATTCGGCTAGGAATCGATCCTAAGTATACCGATCAGCAGCTAAGAACCACGGTAGCCCTGCCTAAGGGAACGGGGCAAACCGTGCGCGTGGCAGTGATTGCTCGCGGTGAGAAAGTGACTGAAGCTACCGATAGCGGCGCTGACATGGCGGGTTCAGAGGAGCTAATTGATGAAATCCAGAAGGGCATGATGGATTTTGATGTCCTGGTGGCGACGCCCGATATGATGCCCAAGGTGGCTAAGCTAGGTCGTCAGCTGGGTCCTCGCGGATTAATGCCTTCTCCTAAGGGCGGAACGGTAACCTTTGACCTGGCCCAGGCGATTGAGGACTTCAAGGCAGGTAAGCTGGAGTTCCGCGCTGATCGAACCGGGATTGTTCATGTTATGTTTGGTAAGGCTTCTTTTGCGCCCATCGATCTGCTAACCAACCTCAAGGCACTGCAGGAAACAATCGATCGCAATCGACCTTCCGGTGCTAAAGGGCGCTACTGGCGCAGCCTTAACGTAGCAGCTACGATGGGACCGGCCATCCCAGTCGACTTTAGCGCACTCAGAGACTTGAAGCTATCTGAGCTTTAGGCTGACTTTGAGCAGGAGTCCAACAGATTTTCAACTAAGCTTTCTAACGGAGAACTAGGCACTATCTCAAACTCTGACAAGTTAATCAGGTGTCCAAAGACAGCAGGTGCTTAAGCTTAATATCCTGCCGAGGCATGCACCCAGTTTGAGCGCGCAGCAGTGCTGCTGCCTATTCTTGAACCAGCCTCGGCAAGCCAGTCGAGGCTTTTTAAGTGCCTATCGTAAGAAATCGCCGTTAGAGAACCAGGCTTGCCCACAGTCCCCGCTTAAAAGGAGGTGAGAATCGCATGGGGAGAACGCTAGAAAACAAGAAGGAGATTGTCGCTGAGCTAAAATCGCTGCTGAGTGAATCTGAATCCATCTTCGTGATCGACTACAAAGGTCTGACGGTGGCAGAAATTTCCGATCTGCGCAACCGCATCCGTGAGAAGGGCGGCACTTGCAAAATTGCCAAAAATACCCTAATCAATATTGCCGTCGAAGGCGATGAAAACTGGCAGCCAGTGCAGGAGTTTCTTAAAGATGCAACGGCGCTGCTGTTAACCAAAGAAGACATTGGTGGCGTCGTCAAGGAATATAAAAATTTCCAGAAAGCCACTAAGAAGACCGAGCTGCGCGGCGGCGTATTAGAAGGCAAAGTGCTCAGCAAAACTGAAGCTGAGGCGATGGCCGACCTGCCGAGCAAGGAAGAGCTGTACGCCAAGATTGCTGGTGCGCTCAACGCGCTGGCAACCAAGGTCGCTGTCGGCGTCAAGGAAGTGCCCGCGTCTATCGCTCGCGGCATTCAGGCCTATGCCGACAAAGAAGGCGGCGAATAGCTGTCTGAGGCCGATTTTTAAACTTTAAGTAACTAAGGAGTTAGAAATGTCTGCTGCAACTGATGAGATTTTAGAAAAGCTGAAGTCGCTGACGCTGCTAGAAGCGTCTGAGCTGGTCAAACAAATTGAGGATGCTTTTGGCGTTAGCGCAGCAGCCCCTGCTGGCGGCATGATGATGGCGGCCCCCGCAGGCGGCGCTGCTGCTGAAGAGGTAGAAGAGAAGACTGAGTTTGACGTTGTGCTGGATGAAGTGGGCGGTAATAAGATTGCCGTGCTTAAGGTAGTGCGTGCCCTCACTGGCCTTGGCTTGAAAGAGGCGAAAGAGATGGTTGAGTCTGCCCCCAAAGCTATTCAGGAAGGCGTCAACAAAGAAACCGCTGAAGAGTCGAAGAAGAAGATCGAAGAAGCAGGCGGCAAGGTTACGGTCAAGTAGCCTCAGAGCAGCTGCTTCCAGGGCAC
>JAAHIA010000204.1 GCA_010671975.1 Leptolyngbya sp. SIO4C1
TCACGATTTTGCTCACCTATTCGCTGACCGAAGTGATCAACGGCTACGGCTTTCTGGCCGTGTTTGTTGCCGGGGTGACCATGCGCCAGAGCCGCTGCAGCAATCCCAAAGATAAAGCAGAACAGCTGCACTTCACGGAGCAGTTTGAGAAGCTGCTAGAAGTGGTCACCATTCTGCTGATTGGTTCGCTACTGCGACTCGATGCGATCGCGTCGCATCTGGTAGACGGCTTAGTGATTAGTAGCAGCCTGCTGCTGCTGATTCGCCCGGTGGGCGCTTTTTTTAGCCTGCTGGGCAGCCCGCTGCCGCGCCAAACCCGCTGGCTGACCGGCTGGTTCGGCATTCGCGGCGTGGGTTCGCTCTACTATCTCACCTATGCTATGGGTGAAGGGCTCAACAGCGGCCTAGCAGAGCGCACTGCCTGGATTGTCTACATCGTCATTGCTCTGTCTATCTGCGTTCACGGGGCAACCGCCTCGCCGCTGATGAACTGGTACGAAGGCTGCTTTAAGCGCAGGCTAAAGTCCTAAACCCTACTGCACCGCGTTGACAAAGAACTCAGACATGACGCGCAGATCAAGCTCATTGGGGTCAACCACGATGACGGCATTCTGGGTGGTCGTGTTGCGATCGCCCACAATCACCTGACCGACGATATTGCCCAGATTACGATTGCCCAGCAGGTTGCCCAAAATTGACTGAGC
Source organism: Leptolyngbya sp. SIO4C1 (assembly GCA_010671975.1). Taxonomy (GTDB): domain Bacteria; phylum Cyanobacteriota; class Cyanobacteriia; order Phormidesmidales; family Phormidesmidaceae; genus SIO4C1. The sequence continues at coordinate 705 of JAAHIA010000204.1, forward strand.
GGCGGTCGTTACCAGCGCCCCTTGAATATCGTTGGGGTTTACCGTTTCGCTAGCCGCAATCGGGTCTGACTCAGCCTGAATGGGGTATGACTGATTGCCCACCATCAGCCGGTCAGCCACAAACTTCGCAGCCGTAATGTCAGATCCGCGAATATTAACGGGCACAATCCGCCCCTGTACCGTGCTGCCTACCGGAATCAGCGTCTGTCCGTTGCTGTTTTGCACAGCGCTGGCGACTTCTAGCGTCAGAATGACGGTCTGCCCGGGCGCAACTACCACATCGACATCGCTGTCAGCGGCGTTGGGGTAGCGCAGATCTAGCACGGCATCGCGATTAATCCGCAGCGCCGTATTCTGGTTGCCAGGGGTGGTCGGGGTCGGATTGGTCGTACCGCCCGTGTAGCCGACAATGTAGCGAGTCACGCCTACGTTTGCATCTAGCGCTGGCAGCTTGCCTTGAGAGACCAGGGCCTGATGAACAAACGCAGCAACATCAGCCCGCGTTGCCACGCCCTGCGGGTTTAGCTGATTGATATTGGGATAGTTCACAATCATGTTGTTCTGCGTGGCAGCAGCGACCTCTTCCACTGCATACTGCGGAATCTGCGTCTGATCTTGGTAGGTACTTAAGATCGTCGGCACTGAACCAGCTGGGCTAAAGCCGAGTCCGTTCGACAGCGACACCAGCACCTGAACGCGCGGAATCTCTTGATTGGGCTGAAAGGTGCCATCGGGGTAGCCAGAGAGAAAGCCAATGCGGTAGGCGTTTTGAATGGCGCCTTGAGCCCAGAAGTCAGCAGCTACATCAGAGAAGTTGCGAGTATCGCGCACCGTTGGCTGGCTGAACGCCTTTTGCACAATGGCAGCAAACTGAGCCCGGGTGACTGGCTGATTGGGACCGAAGGTGCCGTCTGGAAAGCCAGCAATAATGTTCCGATCGGCCAGGCGCTGAATGAAGGGACGCGCCCAGTAGTCTGCACTCACGTCTGAAAACGTCGTTTGCTGAGCCGACGCCGGCATTGTATATACCAGCGGCGCGGCTGCCCCTGCCACCAGACCGAGCGCCGCTAGCGCTGCACCGCCCGACTGCCACTTTGAAAAGCTAGACATCTGTGAACCCTCAACTTAACCGAACTAATTGATTTGATGCTGAATTTAATTGATTGAAATTCTAGTTTTAGCCACTCAGCTAAAGCCTCTAGAGCTACTTGAAATAGTCATTCAGATAGCCTAAAGTGCTTCGTGGCGAGCAGTTTTGGCCTATTCAGACCGGCGACTGCAATATTTAGCGGCTATTGGCATTTGCCATGCCGCTATCTACGTCATCATACTAAGTCCGCGTTTTTTATCTGCTAAGGCGAGATCATCCACTTTCTGTTTTGACCCTTTTCAGCGTTAGTCTACGAAGATTGGCATGGGTCATCAGCAATCGTCATCAGTGATGCCATTTTGTTTCCCAAAATTCTTGAGCGCTGAACTGATAGCCAAACTCGGTGGCGACCTCGAGCAGCTCTGCTGAGCAGTCAATCGACTTGAGCCGTTCAGCCAGTGCGCCCGGCTGAGACATCGCTTGAAGGAAGCGAATCACGCTATATCGAGCGGTACTGAGCTCTTGCGCTGGGGCGATCGCATCTGATTGAAGAGTCATAGCAGCTTCGGGGGCAAGTCATGAGTGATTACATCTAGTACGGATAAAGCCACCTATCGGATTATGTTGATTAGCACTACTTTACAAACTGTCTAACCTCAGAGGTCTGCTCAACCAGCAAACCTTGAATTTTTGGCCAGCTTTTAAACTTTGGATTTAGCCCTGTAGTAGGTTGATAAATTGAAGTTTCTAAACCTGCACCGTGACTCAATCTCTCAGCCAGCCAGCTGCGCCAAACTGGTCTAGCCTGCTTCAGCAGCTCATCGACAAACAGTCGCTTTCAATTGAGCAAGCCGAGACCCTGATGCAGGGCTGGCTGAGCGAGTCGATTGACCCCATTCTTTCAGGCGCCATCCTCGCAGCGCTGCAGGCTAAGGGATTTTCTGCCACAGAGTTAGCCGGCATGGCGCGAGTTTTGCAGGGGCAGTCGCTCGGCGGCATGAGCGTCGATCAATCGCTGCCTACTCCGCGCATTGACACCTGCGGCACCGGTGGGGACGGTGCTTCAACGTTTAATATTTCGACCGCTGTTGCCTTTGTTGCCGCTGCCGCTGGCGTGGCTGTGGCTAAGCATGGCAATCGCTCTGCCTCAAGCAAGGTCGGCTCTGCTGATGTGCTCGAAGCCTTGGGCGTCAATCTGGCGGCAGCGCCAGAGCAGGCTAAGGCAGCGCTTAAAGAAGTGGGCGTCACCTTCCTATTTGCGCGCGGCTGGCATCCAGCTATGAAAGCGGTAGCGCCCATTCGCGGCACGCTAAAGATTCGCACCGTGTTTAATCTACTGGGACCGCTGGTCAACCCGCTGCGGCCGAGCGGTCAGGTGATTGGTGTCTTCGACCCGTCGGTGCTGATGACCATGGCTGCAGCCCTCAATCAGCTGGGTATGCCGCAGGCGGTGATTTTACACGGTCGCGAGCGGCTAGACGAGGCTGGGCTGGGGGCCGAGACCGACCTGGCTGTTTTAGAGCAGGGGCAGGTGGTGGCGAAAGTGATCGACCCTCAGCAGTTTGGGCTGGCGGCTGTCCCGGTGACAGCGCTGCGTGGCGGCGAGCTAGAAGAGAATACGACCATCCTGCGCAACGTTCTGCAGGGACGCGGCACCCAGGCGCAGCAAGATGTGGTGGCGCTCAATGCGGCGCTGGCACTCAAAGTCGGCAATGCTGTCAGCGGCGATACGTTCGAAGCCGCCTGTGCAAATGGCGTTGCCAAAGCTAAGGAGATTTTACAAAGTGGAGCTGCCTGGGAGAAGCTAGAGCAGCTCGTTGCATTTTTAAAGGCTTAATCGGCTCGCCCTGGCGGCGTTGAAGGCTAAGCTAGCCTGCTCTATGCTTGCAGGGATTGCAGCAGCAGCCTGCCATCGGTGCCTACCGCGCGCATGAGTCCGCCGCGTACCGAGTTGGGCGCTTTGCCAAACAGGTTGAGCATGGCGGCAACCAGCTCTGGCGTTGAGAGCGTATCGGCTAAAAAGCCGGCCCACTGGGGCTGCGACAGACGAAAGAAGGCATCAAAAAAGCGGCAGAGCTGCGGCTGGTCAAAGCGCAACAGGGCCTCAAGGCCAAACTGATAGACATAGTGTTTGCGTACTCGCTCAGACGGCCATAGGGCCTGCCAGGCGGCGCGGGCCGTTTCAGACGGGGTCGCGTTTGAGGCAGAGAGCGCAGTCGCGATCGCAGCCGCTACGCCCGGCGCGCGGCGCAGCAGCGCCCCTACCATGTAACCCGTGGCCGGATGCACCATACTGGCCGCACCGCCAAAGCCCACCACCGGCTGCCGCAGGTCGGGCAGCGGCAGATTCATCGGAAACAGGCAGTATTCCTCATGGTGAATCTCTTCGACCTGCACATCGCGAGCGGCTAGCCGCTGCTGCAGGCGATATTTCAAGGTCTCAAACGGGACCGCTGGGCTACGGGCTAGCGACGTTTCTTCGACGAAGTAAACATTGTCACCTAAGTCCATGGCATAGAGGAATGTTGATGGCTCGGTCGATTCATCCGCAGGCAGATAGTCAGCACGATAGTCCATCAGTACGAATTGGCCTGCGCGCACCGGCGGTGCTGAAAAGCGACCCACGATGCCGTAGGCTGCCTGAAAAGCCACGTCTGACTTAGCCGGTCGCTGGATGAATGCTGGCTGATGACCGCTGGCGTCAATCACCACGTGCGATCGCAGCTCCGCCCCAGCAGCGGTGGTCACATGCGAGTGGCTAGAAAAATGCTGAATCTGTGCGGCACTGCCTGTCTGCCATTTGACCGCGCTGCCTTGCTCAAGCAGGTAGGCTTGCAGCTTGGCCTTGTCGAACAGGCTGTAGCTGCGGTTGAGCGACGTTTCGCTGTGGCCAAAGTAGCCGCTGCAGTCGTCCCAGCGGTGGCTGAGCAGGCTGCTGAGCCCGAGCGCTTCTAGCTCGTCGACCCAAACGCCGTAGGTGTTGGGCCATGCGGTCTCCGGCGAGACGGGCGACAGCCCCTGCACCTTTAGACCCGCCTGCGCTAGCGCCGACGCAATCGCCAACCCCGCTGGACCAGACCCAATCACCAATGCGTCAAACACCGCTTTGCCCTCAGAACGCCTGGTTTAAATCTATCAGCCAGAGATAGGCTGCCAAGAGAGACTGCCAAGAGAGGGCCAAATTAGTCACACCCATTTAAGTTAGCGAATTTGTCGCAGGCAAATCAAATCGCAGCTTGCGTCCTTTCTATGAGTAGAATCGATAGACTAAACTTATAAAATTTTGCAGGCTTATTCATTATTAAGGGTAAGCAGCGGACAGAATGGCCGAGATCAATCTGAGCCGAATCAAACTGTCGCAAATACGGGCGCTGGTGGCGATCGCCCAGGCGGGCAGCTTTAGCGATGCTGCCCTGCAGCTAGACCTGTCTCAGTCGGCTATCAGCCACGCGATCGCAACGCTCGAAGCCGAGCTAGGCGTCGTCCTGCTCAATCGCGGTCGGCAGGGCGCGGTGCTGACGCCGGTCGGTCAAGAGATTACGACCGAGGCCCAGAAAATCCTAGACTGTCTTGATAGCATTGCTCGGCAGGCGCAGCTGGCGCGAGGGCTGCAGGCAGGCCAGGTGCGCGTCGCTGGGTTTCGCAGCGTAGCAACTCACCTCCTGCCCGCCGTGATTGAGCAGTTTCGCAAGCAGTACCCTGGCATCAGCGTCAGCATCACCGAATATATCCACTATCACCTGGTAGAAGAAGCGCTGCGGCAGGGCCGCGCCGACATTGGTTTTACCTTTTTGCCCACCGCCGACGAGTTCGATGCCTGGGAGCTGATGCGCGATCAGTACATTGTGCTGCTGCCACCCGGTGAGGCAGCCGACACGCTCAGCTGGCAAAAGCTCGACCAGTATCCGCTAATTCAGACGCCGCCGGGTGAAGGCTGTCGCTATAACATTGAGGGCTACTTTTCTAACCATCGGCGCACGCTGCAGCCCGCCTATGAAGTGCGAGAAGACTCCACCATCGTCAGCATGGTGCGCAGCGGGCTAGGCGCTAGCATCATGGCGAAGCTAGCGGCCGAGCCCATTCCAGATGAAGTGGGCGTTGCCCAGCTGCCTGAGCCGCTAGAGCGAGTAATTGGAGTCATCTCGCTGACTGAAGCGCTGCATCCGCCGGCCGTCTTTGCCTTTCTAGAAACGATTCGGGCAGTCTGGCAGCCCGTATAGCGCTATAGTCGCGTCGCTGCTAGATCGCGGCGCGGATCTTCGCTGCGCGCGTCACGAATTTTTTCGTACAGCATCTTCTCTGACTCGCTCACCTGCTTCGGAGCAATGATAATCACTTTCACCAGCTGATCGGAGCGGCCGCCTTTGGGCTTGGGCCAGCCCTTACCGCGCAGCCGCAGCGACTGCCCAGAGCGAATGCCGGGCGGAATCGTCACCGTGACGCTGCCGTCTGGCGTGGGCACATCAATCTTGGCACCTAGCACGGCTTCATCAGGAGCAATCGGCACTTCACATACCAGATTGTCGCCTTCAAACTGGAAAAAGCTGTGCGGCTGCAGCTCTACGGTGAGATAGACATCACCTCGCTGCTTGCTGTAGGGGTTCATCTGTCCCTTGCCGCGTAAGCGAATCTTGCTGCCTGGCTTAGCCCCCGGCGGAATCCGAACTTCGACCACCTCGTTGCCAATTCGCAGCTTCTTCTGCGTGCCCCTAAAAGCTTCGCTCATACTTAGCGAAATATTGGCCTCTTGGTCGAAATTGGCACCGGCCGGCTCATAGCTAAAGCCAGGGCCACCAAAGCCGGGGCCGCCAAAGCCGGTTGGCCCTGAAGTTTGGTAGCTATAGCTGCGGCTGCGTCCGCCGGTGGGTCCACCAAAGCCCCCGCCGCCAAAGCGGCCTAGCAGCTCGTTAATAAAATCGTCAAAGCTGCCATAGGCACTGAAGTCAAAGCCGCCGAAGTCGGCTGCGCCTGGGGTTGGACCGCCACGCTCGGCCTGCTGCCAATAGCGACCAAACTGATCGTATTTTTTCCGCTTTTCCGGATCGGAAAGCACTTCATGTGCCTCGTTCACTTCTTTGAACTTGGCTTCTGCTTGCTTATCGCCCGGATTGACGTCTGGATGGTACTTGCGAGCCAGCTTACGAAATGCTTTCTTAATCTCGTCCGCATTAGCCGTTTTGCTGACCCCGAGAATCTGGTAGTAATCTTTGAAGTCAGTTGCAGCCATGCCCTATCGCTCCGTTGTGCTTCTAGTAAAAGATCTATAAATAATATCTCTATGGCTAGCGTAGCAAAGCCATAGAGACGAAGAGGTTCGGTTCTCTACCTAATAAACCGATAAACCAATTATTTTGACTGAGGTCAGATTTACGACGATTCAAGACCACTGCTTGCTGGGGGCCACTGTTCGCTAGGGCCACTGTTCGCTAGGGCCACTGTCCAGGCGCGCGACCATAGAGCTCAGTGAGCTTAGAGAGCTGATCGCGCACCACCGAGGTCAGCATTGACTCTTCAAAGCGCCATTCCCAGTTGCCTTCGGCTCGCCCTGGCAGGTTCATTCGCGCATCGGTACCGAGCCCCAAAACATCCTGCAGCGGAATGACGGCCTGGTTCGCAGTTGAGCCCAGGGCCAAGCGAATCATTGCCCAGTGCACCGTCTCTGGGTTGAAAGCGCCCATGTAGGCTGCTAGCCGCTCCTTTTCGTAGTCAGACGCGGTATGGAACCAGCCCACCGTAGTGTCGTTGTCATGGGTGCCGGTGTAGATCAAGAAATTGCGATCCACGTTGTAGGGCAGATAGGGGTTGCGATGGTCGGAGCCGAAGGCAAACTGTAGAATCTTCATGCCTGGGAAGTCAAAGCGATCGCGCAGCGCTTCTACGTCGGGGGTAATGGTCCCGAGGTCTTCGGCTAAGAAAGGCAGCTGTCCTAGCTCTGACTCGATGGTTTGAAAGAGCGCTTCACCCGGTGCTTCGATCCACTGACCGTGAATTGCTGTGTTCTCTCCTTGGGGAACTGCCCAGTACGCTTGGAAGCCGCGAAAGTGATCAATCCGAATCAAATCGACATACTCTAGCGACATCTTGATCCGCTGTATCCACCAGGAAAAGTTGGTCGCTTGCAGATTTTCCCAGTTATAGGTGGGGTTGCCCCAGAGCTGCCCGGTCTCGCTAAAGTAGTCGGGCGGCACCCCTGCCATCAGCGCTGGGTTTAGCGACTCTGAGTCGATCATAAAGTTATCAGGAAAGGCCCAGACATCGGCGCTATCATGGGCCACGTAAATCGGCATGTCGCCAATAATCTGAATGCCGCGCTCGTTGGCATAGGCTTTGAGGGCAAACCACTGCCGACCAAATTCAAACTGCATGAACTTGTGGCGAAAGATGGCTTCTGAGACCTGCGATCGCCAGCGCTCTAACGCCTCGGGCTGACGCCGAGCAATGTCGAATTCCCAATGGTTCCAGCTAGCGTTGTGGCAGGCCTCTTTGATTGACATAAACAGCGCGTAGTCATCTAGCCAAGCGCCGTGATTCTGGCAAAACTCAGCAAAAGCAGCGTTTAAATCTTCGCTAGCGCTCTCCTTAAACTGCCTGGCGGCTTTACTCAGTAGGTTTCGCTTGTAGTCGCTCACCCAGTTGTAGTCGACTCTCTCACTGGGAAATAGCGGCACGTCAGCGAGGTCGTCTTCTGTTAAAAGTCCCTGCTCCTGCAGCTTTTCTAGGCTAATCATCAGCGGGTTGCCCGCCATCGAGGAATAGCAAAGATACGGCGAGTTGCCGTACCCTGTTGGCCCTAGCGGTAAGATTTGCCAAAGCTGCTGCTTGGTTTCTGTCAAGAAATCAACAAATCGATAGGCTTGCTCACCTAAATCGCCGATGCCAAAGCGTCCGGA
>JAAHIA010000205.1 GCA_010671975.1 Leptolyngbya sp. SIO4C1
CGGAGAACACTTCCACAATCAGGCAAGGATAGGCAACGTATTGCGTATTGGCCTTGTCTCGTTCGTCACAGGTAACGCTGATATCAGGGTAGGTGTAGTTATTAGTTTCAGGGATATTGACTTTGATATCAGAATTACCCATGATGCAGCCCGTATTGTCTAAATGCGTGCCGAGCAGCATGACAAACTGGATAGCGATGCGACCGTGATTGATGCTACCGCCGCCCATCGCGTAGACCTGTCCGTCGACATATTCATAGTTTTCGAGCTGCCGTGCTTCCCAGACGAAATATTCTTCAGGCGTGAGCTGGGGCAGGAGTTCCTTGGCAGCGATCATGATGATTGAGAAGCAACGTTTGGACTCATTTTAGCGAGCAAGATTCCTACTCTCGCACCCCTGCACCCCTGCACCCCTGCACCCCCCACTACCTAGCCGACGCGCGCCTTCTTAAACAGCACCGTCACCCACTCCTGATCCTTCGGCTGCGGCTTACTCCAGTCGTTCGGCTCAGCAAAGTTAAGCCTATGCAACGTGCTGACCATTTTACGCAAGCCCGCCATCGAGCCCGTCATGCTGATGCGAATCGTCTCAAACTGCGGCGCATCGTCATGCGAAACCGGGGGCGCACCCGCGCCCGAATCGTTGGATTGAAACATGATGGTTCTGATCTCCTTATTTTGCTTATAGCTTTTTGCCCCCTGCTCCCTTCGATTTCTCTCAGGGTGCAGGGGGTGGGTGAGATCAGAACCCAATCCTCAGCTACGCCACGACCTTTGCACAATCGGGGTAGCTAGGCTGTACCATCAGCTTAGCCGGCTCGACTGGTGGTTTCAGTCGGGTTGGCGAGCTGTCCGTTTGGTACTTGCACTACCGGCGGACAGCGCCGAGGTATTGAGTTCTGAACAACCGCTCGGTAGCGGCTTAATGATTGACGATACAAGGGGTTTGGCTTTCAGTCAAGATATATTTGGCGGGAAGGAACTTCCCGCACCCTTTTTAGCTAAACACGATCGATCACTGTCCGCAGCGCGAAGCGCGTGTCCCCACCAGAACGCCAGATCCGCACCCTACGCTATTCTCCAACATCCTCTTATCGGGATTATTAAGGCGACGCTCGCCTTAATCGGTAGGGGGGTGGGGCGAGCCGAAGCGCCCCACGCAGAATACTCATTGTTTGACTGAATGTTCGTCTGACTGGCCGGTAATAGCTGGAGATCTTGCTCAGGGCTCCTTCGTGAGCCCCAAACCCCAATGACGAGGTCGTTCCGCCGCCCTCGACCCACGGAGTATTAAGTGCTGGCTGGTAGCAAAAAATCTTGCACTATGCCGGTGGGTAGTTTTATTTTTTCCGGGTACAGAAAAAATAAAAAAAGTAGGTTGCCGAGTTCGATGTCAGAACTAATTCATATCTAAAAGCTAGATACGGTCGATCACTGTCCGCAGCGCGAAGCGCGTGTCCCCACCAAAACGCCAAATCTGCATCCTACGCTATTCTCCAACATCCTCTTATCGGGATTATTAAGGCGACGCTCGCCTTAATCGGTAGGGGGGTGGGGCGGGCCGAAGCGCCCCACGCAAAATATTCATTGTTTGACCTGAATGCTCGTCTTACTTCCCCCAACACCGATCAAAACCCCCTCCAACGCTAAACTCATAAAACACCCAGCAACCCCAACCCCCATGCCCGTTGCCTACGACCTCGTCATCATCGGCGGTGCACCAGAAGGCCGAACCGCCGCGATCGCAGCCGCGACAACCGGTGCTCGGGTTGCCCTAGTCGAACCGCCTGGTGCCTGGCAGCAGTCTCATCAGCTAGCAGCGCTACAGCAAGCACTCCGACACTCAATCGGCTGGGCCCAGCTACCAACCTGGGTAACCCTCAAAGCCACCATCACCGCCTCAGCTCGCTCAGCCGCTGCGATCGCCGCCCTCGGCGTGGACGTCATTACTGGAGAAGCGCAATTTTTAGCCGGCAATCGCCCGCAGCTGCAAGTGCCGCACCGCTGTCTGAGCGCTCGCGCCTATCTCTTAGCCACTGGCCCTATTCGTCCGCCGATTGAAGGTCAAACCTTATCCCCCGCGCAGCTGCTGCAGCTAACCCAGCCACCCCAGACCGTAGCCCTGCTAGGCGCTCGCGCCGCTGAAATAGAATGGGCCTTCGCCCTGAGCGCGGCCAATATTCAAGTCAGGCTGCTAGCTGAGCGCTGTCTACCCGCCGAAGACACCGATATTCAACGCCTGCTGCGACACCAGCTAATGGCGGTAGGCGTCGTGCTCAATCCAATTGACAAACTAGAAAAAATCAAATCGCTAGACCAGCAAACCCAGCTATGGATTGAAGGAACCCCGACTTCTGTCGATCATCTGCTGAGCCTGCCCAACCATCGCGCTTGGGTAGCGCAGCTCGATTTAGCAGCCGTGGGCCTAAGCCTCGATCGGGGGCGGCTCAAGGTAAACCGCTGGCTGCAAACAGCCCATCCCCGCATCTACGCGGTGGGAGCCCTGCTAGGCGGCGAAGACCGGCCAGTGCTGGCCGAGCTAGAGGCGCAGGCCGCTGTGCAAAACGCGCTCTTTTGGCGACGTCGGCGGCTGACCTACCGCGCGGTCACCTACGGCCTGCAGGGGCTGAGTGAAGTGGGTCGGGCCGGTTTGAGCGAACAGCAGGCGCGATCGCGCTATGGCAGCGATCGGCTCCAAATCGTCAGCGCCTCTGCGCTGCCACCAGCCAACTCCCAATATGCTGTGAATTTCTGTAAGCTCATCAGCTTAGACAGCCATCAAATCATCGGCATGCACCTGATGGGCAACGGTGCAATCGGCCTAGCGGCGGCGCTGGGCCTGTCGCTGCGGCAGCGGAGGCTCACTGTGACCTCTCTGGCCGAGCAGCCGGCCGCGCCTCAGACGCTGGCGGCGCTTGTTCAGCAGACGGCAAGTCAGCTGCAGCAGCGGCGCTGGCAGGTTGGTCAGTGGCAACGTGACTGGGCTGAGAACTGGTTTAACTGGCGGCGCAGTCGACGGTAGTTGGCGCTGAGATTAAATGGCGGTGGGGTAAGACGCGGAGACGCGGAGAGCAGAGAGACGCGGGGAGGCGCTAAGCTATTGGGCTGAGAATTTGTGGATTTTGATGGCATTCAAGACGTTGGTCTAATACACTTCAAAGGGTTAGCTCAGTTTGATTTAACCTGCTGTAGCGATAGTTTTATTATCCCTTCCGCTGACATTCCTTTGATATTCCTCAGTATGATCTCTATCGACTATGGTTTCTCAAACTAAGCGGCCTCGCATTGTCATCATTGGCGCTGGGTTTGCCGGCATTCGCGCGGCTAGGCGGCTGTCTCGCGCCGGGGCTGAAATTGTGATCATCGATCGCAACAACTACCATACGTTCGTGCCGCTGCTCTATCAGGTGGCTACCGGCTTTATTAGCCCTGAGACAGTGGCCTATCCGGTGCGCAACTGGGTGCGACGGATTCCCCACGCGCGCTTTTTGCTGGCTGAGATTCAGCGGCTCGATCTAGAGCGGCAGCAGGTGATTGCGGACGGTCTCAGCCTAGACTACGACTATCTGCTGCTGGCAACCGGCAGCCAGACGCGCTTTTTGGGCGTGCCGGGGGCCCCAGAGCATACCTTTGCGCTGCGGACCTTAGACGATGCGATCGCGCTGCGACATCAGATCTTATGGAGCTTAGAGCAGGCGGTGCGCACTGGCGATGCTCGCTATCTCGTCTTTGTGATTGTCGGCGGCGGCCCAACCGGCGTAGAGCTGGCCGGCGCGCTGCAAGAGCTGCTGGTCGGGCCGTTCCATCGCGACTACCCCGAGCTAGATCTGAGTCAGGCGCGCATCCTGTTGGTACAGTCAGGCGATCGGCTGCTGCCGAGCTTCCCCGATCCGCTAGGGGGCTACACGCTGCGGCAGCTGCGGCAGCGAGGCATTGATGTGCGATTGCAAACCCGGGTGGCGGCGGTGCAGCCCAACGCGGTTGAGCTGTCTGACGGCACGCAGCTGGCAGCAGCCACTGTGATTTGGACGGCGGGCGTCTTGGCAGATAAGCCTGAGCTGTCGCGACCTGACGATTGGGATGGTGCAGCGCGCGGCGTCGCCGGGCATCAGAAAGTTGTTGTTGAGCCAACCTTACAGCTGGCTCGCTATCCTAATGTTTATGCCACCGGCGATGTGGCCCACGTCCAGCAAAATGGAGAGCCGCTGTTTGGCGTTGCGCCAGAGGCGCTACAGCAGGGAGATGCGGCAGCTGACAACATCCGTCGACAGCTGCGCGGTCAGTCGCCTCAGCCTTTCGACTACTTCGACAAAGGCCGCGCTGCCATTATTGCGCGCCATGCCGGGGTAGCCTACTTACTGAGTAAACTGAAACTGTCTGGACCACTCGCCTGGCTGCTGTGGCTAGGGATTCATCTCTACTATCTGCCGGGGTTAGCCAACCGCTCGGCCCTGCTGACCAGCTGGCTGAGAGACTACTTCTTTCGCGATCGCGCCTACCGCCAGCGACTGACACCGCCAAGCGCTACCGCTAATCGCGCTGCCGTGCGACCTGGTTCAGAAGCTTAACGCTCTTTTATTAAGGAATCAGCAATGAAATATCTACCTTTAGCTGCTCGCATTTGCCTAGCTCTGATTTTTCTAAATGCGGGGATTAATCACGCGCTAGGCTTTGCTGGCTTTGCCAATATGCTCAGTCAGCAACTGCCGTTAGGGCCGCTGCTGGCAGTGGGCACCATCGTCTTTCAGCTGCTGGGTGCGCTCTCACTGATTTTAGGCTACAAGGTCAAAGTGGGCGCTGTGCTACTCATCATCTTTTTGATCCCAGCTTCGCTGCTGTTTCACAATTTCTTAGCCGACCCAAGTCAGCTCAATGCGTTTCTGAAGAACCTGGGTCTGGTGGGCGGACTGCTGCTGCTTGTCTATACCGGAGCCGGTGCGGCTAGCGTAGATGCCGCAACCAGCTAAAAAGCAGAGAGATGACCTCTCTGCTTTAGCAGAACCAGGCTGGCTGATCTTGCAACTACTTGCTGTCTTGCTCAGTCAGCTTAGGCTCGTCTTCCTTGCCAATCTTTTCATCAATTTTCTCTTTCGTGTCGAGAACCTTTTCCTCGACCTTAGCCGCTGGCGACTTGTCGCCTTCAACTGGGCTAGTAGACTGATTATTTGGCTGGCTCATAATTTGCCTCCTCTCGAGAGCGGTTGCAACAATGTACTGCGCACAGCTTAAATCGGTAGGGCAGCGGGGGGCTTCTGCCTAAAGTACAGCACGTGACCGGCTGAGCCTACCTCAAAATAGCGGTTTCTCGCCGCCGCTCTCTGTCTCAGAAGAAAGAGACGCTACCAGGGCAGCACCTCACCGTTGGCGTGCCAGAACGTGCCAGTATTCTCTAGCGTCAGCGCGTCAATTCGCTGCAGCAGGTTGCTGACCGACTCAGCCGGAGCAATGCCGCGATTGGTGTGGCCGGTCATACGGGTGCTGACGAGCCCCGGATGCAGAATCGCTACGGCAATGCCCTGAGGTTTGAGATCGTGCGCCAGCGATTTGCCAGCCATTGAGGTGGCGGCTTTAGACATCCGATAGCCGTACGAGCCGCCGGAGGTATTGTCACCAATAGAGCCCATGCGGCTGGTCATAATTGCAATCTTTGAGCCGTCGTGCAGGTTAGGCAGCAGCGCCTGCGTGACGCGCAGCATGCCCAGCGCGTTGACCTCGAACTGCTGCCGCATGCTGTCGAAATCAAGATCGCTGAGCGGAATGGTCTCCAAAACGCCGGCGTTGTTGACCAGCAGATCGATCGGCGTTCCCTGCAGCTGCTGAGCCAGCTGATTGACGGCTCGATTCGAGGTAATATCAATGCCCTCGATGACGGTCACGCCCAGCTGCTTAAGTTCGCGAGAGGCCGAGCGGCAAACCGCCAGTACGCGATCGCCGCGCGCCTTTAGCTGACGACAATATTCACAGCCAATGCCTCGGTTTGCCCCGGTAACCAAAGAAGTTGCCATGTCACTCTTCCTAGCTCAAGATATAGTCGCATCTTAGGGAACTAGAATTCAATGCCTTTGCTGCCGTCACTAAATTTCTGCCAGCTAGCTTGTGCCAGCTAAACCCGCGCCAGCGTGACTCGCTCAGCCTGATCCTGATACTTGCCTTTGCGAGTTTCATAGCTGACCTGGCAGGGCTCACCTTCTAAAAATAGAAGCTGAACCACGCCTTCGCTGGCGTAGATCCGACAGTCGGCACTCGATGAATTTGAAAATTCTAACGTCAAATAGCCGCGCCAGCCGGCCTCTGCCGGCGTTAGGTTGGCAATGATGCCACAGCGGGCATAGGTGCTCTTACCAATGCAGATAGTCGTAATGTTGTTCGGAATTTCTAGCCGCTCTAGCGCTACCCCTAGGCCATAGGAATGCGCTGGCAAAACAAAGTAGCTGCCGTTATCGTCCTGGCGGAGCTGCGTTGGTTCTAGGTTCTCAGGATTGAAGTTTTTCGGATCAATCACGGTACCGGGAATATGGCGAAAGATGCGAAATTCGCTAGGAGAGAGTCGAATGTCGTAGCCGTAGGAAGAGAGGCCGTAGCTGATCACCGGCATGGTGGCGGCCGGCTGCTGCACCTGCCGCACTAGGGCAGGTTCAAACGGGGCGATCATGCCCTGAGCGGCCATGGTTTGAATCCAAGTATCGTTTTTGATCATGACTAGGGCCTAAAGAGCGTCATTGAGTCAGATTTTCAAAGTTAAGTCTAAGGTAGAAAGGTTTAAGGCAAAAAGTCACGGCGATATTCGGTCACCTGATCGGCTAGTGCCAAGATGGCGCTAGGCATCTGCGGTCCGGTCAGCACAACGTCAAGCTGCGGCGGCCGAGCTGCCAGTAACTCTAGCACCTCGGATTCGGGCAGCAGGTCATACTGAATGGCCAGGCTGAGCTCGTCGAGCACCACCAGCCCGTAGCTGGCCTGCTCAATCATCAGGCGCGTGTGCTGCCACAGCTCGGTGACGGCAGCAGCGGCTGTGCGATCGCGCGTAGCCTCGGTAATGCAGCCGGCATAGCCGCAGCGAATCCAGTCTAGGTTTTGACCCATCTGCGTGGGATGGCTTGGTCCCTGATTGATGCCGCCTCTGAGAAACTGAACAATTAGCACGCTGCGGCCCTGCTCGGCCGAGCGCAGCGCCTGCACCATGACGTTGGTAAAAAAGCTGCGATGGGGTGAGGTAAAGACCTGGACGGTGCCCTCAATGGCTTGCAAGAAAGGATGCCGTAACACCTTAGCTGAACCGGATGGGCTAACGGATGGACTAGCTGGACTAACGTTGACAGCCGATAGCTGCGAAACCATAGCTGAGTTAAATTTGAAGATGCCCTAAATATAGCGTATTGCTGTCGGCGGAACGCTAAATAAAGCGCTAAATATCTTAAAGATTAGCAAATGTCGATCGTTTAACCGCAGGCTCGATACCAAAATCTCTCTATAAATTTGCCGGCCAGTTTCAGGCTGGCTGCTATGGTGAGAAGAATTTACGGGAGAAGGGGTATGGCTTGGCAGCGTCCTGACGGTCGACAGCCGGACGAGCTGCGTCCGGTTAAGTTTGTTCGAAATTTTACGCAGTATTCGGCCGGGGCGGTCCTGGTACACTTTGGCAATACTCAGGTGCTCTGCACGGCCTCTGTGCAGCCAGGGGTGCCTAAGTTTCTAGAAGGGTCAGGGCAGGGCTGGCTGACGGCTGAGTATCGCATGCTGCCCAGCGCGACGCAGCAGCGCAAATCACGGGAATATATGCGGCTGTCGGGCAGAACACAGGAGATTCAGCGGCTGATTGGCCGCAGCCTGCGAGCTGCTCTCGATCTTACGGCGCTGGGCGAAATTACGCTGACAATTGATGCAGACGTGCTGCAGGCAGACGGGGGTACTCGAACGGCTGCTATCACAGGGGCCTACGTCGCGCTTGAGGACGCGGTTCAATCGCTGCTGGCAGCCGGTCAGCTGGCTGCTTCGCCGCTGCGGCATCAGGTGGCGGCAGTGTCGGTGGGGCTGCTGGCGGGCGAGCCTTTCTTAGACCTAAACTATGCTGAAGACGTGGCCGCTGACATTGACTTTAATGTCGTACTCAACGATCAGCTGGCATTCATTGAGCTGCAGGGGACGGCTGAGGAAGGCAGCTTTAATCGGCAGCAGCTGAATCAAATGCTGGACTACGCTGAGATAGGGATTAAGGAGCTGATGCAGCAGCAGCGGCGGGCGCTGGAGGTTTAGGGTCTAGGCCAGGGTCGGGGCTTTGGTTAGCGAAAACGTGGGGCGGCGGAGAGTGTGAGCAGCGTCTTCGCTTGGGCTGCGATCGCAGTTAACCCTGGCGCGAGCGTCTGATTTTTTCGATTGCTTCCTCTCTGGTTAGGTCAGAAGTCTCAGGCGGCGCTGGCTGGGCTGGTGAAAACTGAGCTGCGCCGGCCTTGTCTAAGACTTCGGCTTCGCCTGTGGTCTGTACCGTCAGCGTCTCTTTTTGCAGCGGCTCACGAGCGGTCACGGTTTCGTGCTCAGCCTCTTTGCGAATGCTGACAGCTTCGCGCGGAACCGCCTGCTTGTGCACCACGGCCTGCTCTGCGTGCA
>JAAHIA010000206.1 GCA_010671975.1 Leptolyngbya sp. SIO4C1
GCGGGGGGTGCGGGTGGGCAAGCCTGATTATGTTTCATTGGCAGGTCAGAATCAACTTCCCCAAACCATCGGCGGACAATCGTTAGGAGCATTTTATAACGAGGACGGCATTCCCACAGGGATTCGATTGCGGATCGAGGAATCTCTGATGACTGTTAACTATGAGGCTGCTAGTCCTGTAGAATTTGTGTTAGGAAGTGCGGGAAATATTTTTGATGTGTTTGAGCCTTTAGAGACTGATGGCTCAGAGGATGTCACCTTCTTTCTGCAACCAGGGGAAGGTTATGAAATTGACAGTAATGCTGGGACAGCAGAAGTTACTTATTACGACTCTTTAGCAGATGTTCCCCCACCTATAGGCGGTGGAGATACCGTTCCCGAAATAGGCGTAACTATCAGCGAGACAGCATTAATTGAGTCAGAAGGAACAGAAACGACGCTCACCTTTACGCTGTCCGAGCCACCTCCGCCAGAAGGTGTCACCATTTTTCTAGATAGTGAAGATCGTACCGTGGTGGGCAGTGTCCTTGGTCAATTTGATGTCTTGAACGCTGAGATTAGTGGGGGAAATTTCCCCGTCGCTAACAGCGATACAAGTGGTTTCTTTTTCACGATTACCGAACAAACAGCTACTATCACCCTCGCCGTTTTTGATGAGCTATCGATTGATACGCCAGAACCTGATGAGGATTTTCAAGAAGGCATTGTAGGATTGAATTTCGCCCTCCAGCCCCAGGCAGGTTACACCATCGATCCGGATGCTAGCGAAATCAATGTCACTATTGCCGATAGTCCTGACTCCCAGATTCTCATTAGTTTGACTAGCGATCCAGACAGCTTGATTGAATCTGAAGGCACGGTTAGCATTCATACCTTTAGCCTGAGTGCAACTCCACCCGCAGAGGGCTTAACTGTGAACGTTAGCGCAGATTCTCTGGATGATTTCGATTTAGATGCGATTGAGATACAGGGTGGTACGATTGCTAATCTAAGCTCTGATGGCTTTGACCTCACCATTACCGAACGAGAGGTAACAATTAGCTTACCGGTGTTGGAAGATGACGCAAACGAAGGTGTCGAAAATTCTACTTTTACCCTAGAACCAGGGGACACTTATGAAGTTAATCCTTTACGCAACGAGGCTATCTTTGCTATAGCCGACACCATAGAGCAAGCTAGCGTGCCTCAAGAAATTGAGCCTGGTACTGACGCTAACCCTGGCAATAGTTCTATCCCTAATGCCAATGCACTTGGTTTAAGTACAGATAGTCCATCTGTTTCTATTAGTGGGTCAATTAATAGAGGTGACATCGAGCCTGCTGAAGACGTTGATTTCTTCTCTTTTAATTTGGAATCGGGGCAAACCGTCAGCCTGGACATCGACACAGAGGAAATTCTTCCTGAAACACTCAACTTCAGACCCGTGGTATTTCCAGCGCTTGCAGAAACGCTGCAAAAGCCCGATACCGAACTGCGTCTGTTCGATGCCGAGGGCAACGAGCTGGCTGCCAATAATGATGGTGCCGCCCCCGATGAAGACTTCTCCCGCGATCCGTTCATCGAGTTCACTGCCGAAACAGCAGGCACTTACTATGTGGGCGTCAGTCAACTGGGCAACCGCAACTACGACCCCTTTAGCTTCCTAGAACCCCGTGGTGGCAGCGGTTGGACGTTCCCAGAAGTGGGTGTCTTCTACGGTCCCTACGAACTCACCGCCACCCTCACTGTTGATACTGCCGACAGCGAAGGCTGGACTCCCGGCGATAGCTTTGATCTCGTCACCCCACCGCCCACCTACGAAGGCGAACTCAGTGATGGAGAGCAGGCCAATGCTGACTTTGTCGACCAGCTCGAAGGACAGGCTCTTTTAGACGACCTGCAAGACGGTGGCTACGTCATCTACTTCCGCCATGCCCAAACCGAGCGCGACTTTGCCGACCAGGTCACTGCCGATGTCGATGACTTCTCGACCCAGCGGGTGCTGAGCGAATTTGGCATCCAGCAGGCGCTGGCGATTGGCGAAGGGTTTTTGCTATCGGATATTCCCTATGACGACGTGATTACCAGCGACTACGGTCGTTCGGTCAAAACAGCCGCGATCGCATTTGGCGAATACCAGAAAGACTCGGCCCTCAACTTCCTGCCCTTTGAAGACTACACCGACGCCCAAATCGAAGAAATGCGGGCCAACATCACGCCCTTCTTGACGGATGTCCCCGACGCCGGCACCAATACCGTCATCGTCGGCCACGACGACCTCTTTGAAGCGGGCACTGGCATTTATCCCGACCCGCAGAGCATCGCCTATCTGCTCAAGCCAGACGGCAGCGGTGAATTTGACATTGTCGCCAACCTCCTGCCCGAAGAGTGGACTGAACTCTCCGACGCTGATGAGAACACCCCCATCCCCTCCCGGCCATTCACGATTGCCAGCGGCGACGGCAACGGCTGGAGCCCCGGCGATAGCCTTGACTTTATGACCCCTGCGCCGACCTATGAGGGCGAACTCTCTCCGGGGGAACAGGCCAATGCTGACTTTGTCGACCTGCTAGAAGGCGAAGCCCTCTTAGAGGAGCTGCTCGATGGCGGCAACGTCATCTACTTCCGACACGCTCAAACCGAGCGCGACTTTGCCGACCAGGTCACCGCTGATGTCGATGACTTTTCGACCCAGCGCGTGGTGAGTGAATTTGGGGTGCAGCAGGCGCTCGCCATTGGCGAAGGGTTCGCCCGCACGGGTATCCCCTACGACGACGTGATCACCAGCGACTACGGTCGAGCGGTGGAAACGGCTGCGATCGCGTTTGGCGAGTACCAGAAAGACTCGGCGCTCAACTTCCTGCCCTTTGAAGACTACACCGACGCCCAAATCGAAGAGATGCGGGCCAACGTCACGCCCTTCTTGACTGATGTGCCTGACGCTGGCACCAATACCATCATCGTCGGTCATGATGACCTCTTTGAAGCCGGCACCGGCCTCTATCCCGACCCGCAGGGCATCGCCTATATCCTCGAACCCGACGGTGAGGGTGGCTTTGAAATCTTGGCTAATCTGCTGCCAGAAGAGTGGGTTGAACTCTCTGAATTTAGCCAGCCCGTAGACATCGCGACCTTCAACTTCGACTGGATTGGCCAAATTGCCGGCTTCAGCATTGAGGGCAGCTTCAGCTACGACGCTGGCCAAACCTACACCGACGGCATCGTCAGGGAAGAAGACCTCACCGACTTCGATGTCTCCTTCTTTGACCCCGACGGCACCCTGCTCCGCACCTACGAAGACAACCACCTCACCTTCCCCGAGTTCAACTTCGCCTTCGACATCGACACCCAGGAAATTCTCCAAGACGGTTTCTTCCTGGGGCCAGACGGCATCAATATTGGCGAAAAGACCCCCGTTGGCGATGGCTTTAGCGGCCTCAACTTCTGGTCACGCCCTGAGTTCAACTCTCAGGGCGAAGTGCCCCCGCCCCACCTGCATGTTGACGACTGGGCGGATGAGTTTGGCTTCCCCATCGGCTTCAGCTCCCATGAAGATGTGGCCTTTCTCACCCGCACCACCCAGGAACTGCTGGATACCGGTCGGGTCGGCGAAACCTACGTCGGCAATACTCAGGCGGGCCTCGATGAACTGGGACAGCGTGTGCAGATCTTTGAGGCTGACACCGTACGGCTTGACATCGTCGGCACTGAAGCCGCAGAGACCCTAGTTGGTGACGATCGCCGTAACGGCATTGATGGCCAAGGCGGTGATGACACCATTGCCGGTGGCTTCGGTGATGACCTCATCCTGGGGGGCGACGGTGCAGATATTTTACGTGGCGACCTTAACGCCCGTGCCACCCAAGACGGCGAACCCGGCGGCAACGACATCATCTTCGGCGGTGAAGGCAGCGATCGCATCGGCGGCAAGGCCGGTGACGATATCCTCAGCGGCGACGCGGGCGATGACTTCATCTGGGGTGACGACGGCGACGACATCCTCATGGGCGTCACCGGCGACGATATCCTCGTCGGCGACAACTTCTCTGACGGCAGCGGCAGCGACCTGTTTGTCTTTGGCAACGGCGACGGCACCGATACCATCCTCGACTTTGAGGTCGGCATCGACCGCATCGGTCTCGTCGAAGGCGAACTCATGTTTGCCGACCTGACATTGATGCAGGACGGCACTGACACGCTGCTGGGTGTGGCTAGCACAGGCGAAGTTTTAGCCGTGCTGAACAACGTTCAGGCATCAGCGCTAGATGAGAGTAGTTTTACAACGCTCTCCGATGTATCAAATCCAAATGAAGCGCTGGCGTTAATCTAATACCTAAGGAGGATGAAAAACTCGATTAAATAAAGAGACAGCAGCCTAATACGCCGGGTCTAAACCTGATACTCGAGAGCTAGACAGTTCGATTTAGCTCTCGATTCTGCTGCCTACGAGTTGTTAATACCCTCTATGCTTTTCCTGAGAATTTGCTGAATTTTTGATGAATGTTCCGGTTACAAAACAAGATAACTGTGTTAAATTTGTGTCAGCAGCTATTGAGAATAAACCTCAATAAGGCTGGTTGACCTCGAGTATTTTTTACGATGTCGCCGTCCGTACAAGGTCAAATTAGCATCAGAGCTTCGCTAGTTGCTTGAGCTGGCGTTAGGCTTCTCTGGTAGAAATCACAACTCGCGTTGTATGGCTCTAGTGAGAAGCCATTACCTGCTCTCATAAAGGATGTCGCTGGCTAATAAATAGGATAAGTTCTCGATTAGATCGAGATTGGCTAACTGAAAAGGCTTGATTCTCGACCGCTGTTTTTCAGCTTGTTGCTCAGTTTATCTCGTCTGTCTCTGACCTATCACAAACAAAGCCCATGTCTACCCCTGTTATTTCACTGCAAACGATTACGGGTACCTTCGACGGCACCCCTGACGAAAACCGCGATCGCATCCTCGCCCCAGAGCTAGTCGAATTTCTCGGCGACCAGCCGGGGGCCAGCGTTTTCTCTTTGGTACTCGACGTGGACGGCGATATCCCTGCCGAAGGGCTCGAAGTTATCGTCAACAGCGACAGCGACTTTAGTGAGTATTTCTCCGGTTTAGGCCGCCAGCCTTTTAGTCTGGGCGGCGAAGTGGTCGAAGCCGTCTATGCTGAGGACGGTGTCACGCCCACAGGTATCAAGCTGCTGGTCACTGGCCCCAACGCCCTGTTTTCCTTTACCGTTGCTGAAACCGAAGAAGCTGAAACCGACGGCCCGGAAACCCTGGCTTTTTCCTTAGCTGAGGGCACAGGCTACACTGTCAACAGCGACGCTCAGGCGGCTACGATCACCTTCTACGACACGCTGGCCGACGTACCTGCGCCTGCTTCCACGCCTACTGTTGGCATCAGCATCGACAACACCGAACTGGTGGAAGCCAACGGCGACTCACTGACGCTGACCTTCAATGTAGACGGCGACATTCCCGACGACGGCGTGCTGGTGTATGTCGATAGCGGCATCCGCGCAGCGGTCGGAGAGTTCAACATCTTCGCAGCCGAAGTCAGCGGCGGCGTATTTCCCGCGTCCAATTTCCTCAGCAGCGGTTTCTACTTCAAGGTGTTTGAAGACGGAGCCAGCATCACCTTGGATGTGTTTGACGAGACCACCAACCCGGAGATCGAGCCAGAAGACGCGCTCGAGGGCATTGAAAGCTTTACCTTCTCTATTGTGGAAGGGCCGGGATACGCCATTGATGCCAGCGCTGGTTCGGTCAGCTACACCATCGCCGATGCGGCCGATTCTGTGCCGTTGGTGAGCTTAGAAACGTCTCCGGCGGTTCTAGCCGAGTCTGAGGGCACGGTTTCCGTTCACGAATTTACGGTTAGCACTGTGCCTCCGGCCGACGGCATCACGGTATCAGTAAATGCGCCTGAGCTAGGCGAGTTTGACCTAGACCAAATTATGGTGACGGGCGGTGCGATCGCGGGTGTGACCGAGACCGGTTTTGACTTTACCATTACCGAGCAGACCGCCACGATCGAGCTGCCGATCGCCGACGACGGCGAGACCGAAGGCATCGAAACGGCGACCTTCACGCTGCAGCCAGGCGCAGGATATCTCGTCGATCCGGACAGCAGCGGCGGTGAATTTACCTTGAGCGATACGCCAGTTGCGCCGCCGCCGACCGACAGCGAGACCAACGATACCATTGCCACTGCTGTTGCGACTGGCCTAACCGCCGACAACCCGTTTGTCACCATCGACGGTGAGCTAGACCAGCAGCGGATACCGCCCGTTGATCGCACTGAAGATGTAGACATGTACGCGGTAGATCTGTCGGTGAGTGACGTGCTGCGGATTGACACCGATGCGCGGGCAATCTTTGACAGCTCAGAAAGCCCCGATACGGTAGTGCGCGTATTTGACGCTGACGGCAATCAGCTCGCTCAAAGCGACGATGATTTTGCGCCAGACGAACTGTTTGCGCCGGGTGCTCAAGACTCTTACCTAGAATTCACGCCGGATGCTGCTGGCACCTACTACGTCGGCATCAGCAGCTTTGGCAATGGCATCTTCGATTTCTTCGTCGATGATGATGGCACCCTAACCAACGACCCCTATGACCCAAATGAAGCGGGTAGCGGTACCGGTCGCAGCTTCGGCCAGTACGTCCTCAATATGTCGCTGAATCAGGAACTGACGCCGACTGAGACGGAGATTCCTACCAGCACCGGGGACGGGCCTACGGTTTCTCTCTTGGCGACACCGGCTACCTACGATAGCAGTGATAACCTAATTTCTAACGCGCTAGTTCAGTTTACGCCAGATGGAAGTGCCTCAATTTTGACCCTGGGTCTTGACGTTGACGGTACGATTCCAGAAGGAGGGGTCGAAGTTTATCTCACTAGCAATATCGACCTCTCCACCGTATTTAACACTGGCGCGCCTTTCAGCCCAAGCGGTGCCGAAGTGCTGGGGGCGGTCTTCAATGACGCAGGTGAGCCTGTTGGGCTGAGAGTCAATCTCACTAGCAGCACCAACATTATCAACCTCAACCTCGCCGACCCCGAGGAGGCTCCTACCGATGGCGAGGAAACCGTCACCTTCACGCTAGAGCCCGCCGCCGGCTATGTCGTGGGCGATGACGCTTTCTCTACCACCATTTATGACACCGTGGCCGATGTCCCGGCGTTGCCGACGGTACCCACCGTGGGGATTTCCGTCAGCGAGACAGAACTGGTTGAGTCTGAGGGCAACACCACTACTCTGACCTTCACGCTGGATGCTCCCCCGCCTGAGGGTGGCGTGGTAATTAACGTCGATAGCGGCATCCGGGCAGCGCTGGGTGAGTTCAACGTCTTCGATGCTGAAATCACAGGCGGTAACTTCCCGTCGCCCAACTTCCAGGCCAGCGGGTTCTTCTTCCAGATGACGGAGCAGACAGCGACCATTACGCTGTCGGCCTTTGATGAGACCACCAACCCGCAGATTCCAGCGGAGGATGCGCTAGAGGGTATCGAGGAGCTGACCTTTACGGTACAGCCTGGGGTGGGGTATGCGATCGCGCCCGACGCCGATTCTATCACCGTTACCATTGCTGACAATCCCGATTCTGTTGTGATTGACCCCGATGAGAGCGGTGGTGAAGGCGACGATCCGATGATTCCCTTCGAGGAAGAGTTTAACGACACTATCGCTGACGCTGTTGATACCGAACTCAGCGCCGACAATACCAGCTTTATCATGCAGGCCGAGATCGACTCGACCCGCGCTACTCGTAACCTGATTGACGCCACCGAAGATGTCGATATGTACGCCTTCACCCTGCAGGCGGGCGATACGGTGATGCTTGATGTCGATTCGATTCCCTACGAGCTAGAAGCTTTCGAAGATGAACAGCGGGTCGATACCGAGCTGCGCATCTTCAACGAGGCAGGCGAAGAGCTGGTGCTCAATACTGAAGCCCCGGCCCCAGGTGAGCTATTCGAGTCTGGCCGCGATGCCTATATGGAGTTCACCGCTGAAGAGACCGGCACCTATTATGCCGGTGTGGCTCTGCTGAGTAACCGCGCCTACGATCCTAATGTTCAGGGTAGCGGCAGCGGTCGCGTCTTCCCCGACTTTGGTATCAACGTGGGTGAATATACCTTCGAGGCCACGCTGATGGTGGGCGATCCGGGAACGGACGACACCATTGTCGGCACCGACGGCGATGACGATATGCTAGATGGTGATCGCGGCAGTGACACCATTGCCGGCGGCCTCGGCGGCGACATCATCATGGGCGGCGAAGGCGCTGATGTATTGCGCGGCGACCTTAACCTACGCTCTCCCCAAGACGATGAGATGGGCGGTGACGACATCATCTTCGGTGGCTCGGGTGACGACATGATTGGTGGTAAGTCTGGCAACGATATCCTCAGTGGCGACGCGGGCGATGACATGATCTGGGGCGACGACGGCGACGACATCCTCATGGGCGTCACCGGCAACGACATCCTCGTCGGCGACAACTTCTCCGGCGGCAGCGGCAGCGACCTGTTTGTCTTTGGTAACGGTGATGGCACTGACACCATTCTCGACTTTGAGGTCGGCATTGACCGCATTGGTCTCGTCGATGGCGAACTGGTGTTTG
>JAAHIA010000207.1 GCA_010671975.1 Leptolyngbya sp. SIO4C1
TCAAAGAAATCCATCACCGCGTTAAGAATAACCTCCAGATTATCTCTAGCCTGCTCAACCTGCAGTCTCGCTCAATTCAAGATAAACAAATCCTAGAGCTGCTTCAGGAGAGCAAAAATCGAGTCCGCTTGATGGCGCTGATTCATGAAAAACTATATCAGTCAGACAATCTCGGGAAAATTAGTCTTGGCGACTATATTCAAGAGCTCTCCAACCACCTGCTGCGCTCATACGATGTGAATTCTCACCGTGTCAGTATGCGAATTGAGATTGAGGACATTTTTTTAGAGACCGATACGGCTGTTTCCTGCGGTCTAATTATCAATGAGCTGATTTCAAACGCTTTGAAATATGCTTTCCAAGGTGTCGAAGCGGGAACCATTAGTATCCAAGCTAAACAGATGGAGACGATGCGGTTTTGTATGACCGTTAGCGATAACGGTATTGGGTTACCCCAAGACTTAGATGTTTACAACACAGATACATTAGGGTTGCAGCTAGTCACCGATCTAACTGAACAGCTAGAGGGTGAGCTAGAAATTCTTCGAACAAACGGAACCGAGTTTAAGTTCACAGATCTCTTACTTTCGCGTTAGCGTTATTCGCTCAAAACCTAAAGGAGGAACCACACAGTGTCTACTACTCAAGTGCCTGTAAAGAAAGTATCATCTGCCGCTAAAGTCATGGTGGTTGAAGACGAAAGTATTATTTCGTTAGACATCAAAAACAGCCTGCTCAGGCTTGGCTACACCGTTTCTGGCGTCGCTGTCTCAGGTGATGCGGCGCTGCGTAAGATAAAAAACAACCCGCCAGATTTGGTTTTAATGGACATTCACATTAAAGGCGAGATGTCGGGAATTGAGGTCTCTCAACAGATCAAATCCGATTTTCAAATTCCAGTCATTTATCTAACTGCAAACGCCGATAACAGCACTTTTCAAGAAGCCAAGACAACCGATCCCTACGGCTATATTCTCAAGCCTTTTGAAGAAAAGGAGCTGGGCATCGCCATTGAGGTTGCCCTAAACAAGCATCAAAAAGAAAGAGAGGTTGCTGCTAGCGAGCGCTGGTATGCCACGGCGTTTCAGTCTCTGAATGAGGCGGTCATTGCTACCGATCCGGAAGGCAGCGTTGTTTTTATGAATACGTTTGCTGAGCTGATCACAGGCTGGAAGCTAGCCGAGGCGCTAAATCAGCCAGTAGAGACCGTTCTCATGCTTCAAAAGCAAATTCAGCAGTTTGACGATATGAGCACCGCTGAAGTAACCCGCTCAATTTTGACAGCTGTGCTAGAAGATAGAACCACGGCCTCTCTGCCCAATAACATTCAGCTCATTACCCGGCCGCGTACAGCCATATCGCTCAGCGGCGTTGCTGCGCCCAGTACGGCTATCCCTATTGAAGGCAACGCTACAGCTATCATTGATTTTGCCGGTGATGTGATAGGCGGCCTATTTGTCTTTCGACAGATGCAGACCGGGCCAGTCAGCCGATCCCAGACTGACTCAGCAGCGCCTCCGCAGCTTTCTCAGCGGCAGGCTCAAGCCGATGCCTCCAAAGACAATAATGTGCCTCAAGCCGACGATCTAGCTCTGATCAAAGCCTTTACTCGAGCTTTCACGAAGGGGCAGTCTGTACTTTTGTCGACGGCCAACCTAGTTGCCGAGTCAGCAGCTAATTCAACCACGCTCACTGCCAAATCAGAAGGCATCATTATCAACGTTAAGAAGATTAATAACAAGCTGACAGCCATGGTCAAGCGAGATTCGATCTATTGGGAAGCCATTCGCTACACCTTGATAGAACATAGCTTTTTTCCGGTGAGCCAGCGTACCAACGGCACCCAGTATTATCAATATCGCGCTATCCCTGAGCAGTGTCAGATTTACTACACCAGCGCGATCGCGCTTTGGGAAGCCTGGCATGGCAAAATGAGCGACCAGATTCAGCGCCAGAGCAGCTGGGTGCAGCCCTCTCGCGACAAGATTATTGTCCTCAGACGCGGCAGCTGGTATCGGATTCAGCAGCTAATTCTCAGCGAAGGTCATCTGCACATCAACACCGTTGGGGGTGAAGTGTTTCTGCAGTTAGAAGATTCCTTAATCTGGGGCATTCAGGCTCAGTACTGTGCGCTTTAGGCCAGTCGCTTTAGCTGCTGTCAACCGCAGCCAGTTAGCCATTTTGCCCGCTATTTAAAGCTATGATCTGACCGAATAACTGCAGGAGGTCAGGGATGAGCTGTGTTCGTAGGGGGGCTGGCATCGCCATTGCGATCGCCTTAATAGGCTGTCAGCCAGAAGCGCCGCCGCCCACCAGCGAAGTTCCGTTGCCCAAAGATGCTGCCCCTAGTGGCGCACCGCCCCCCCCACCGCCGCCGGCAGACTCTTTTTTTGCCCTACTGCCGCCGGAAGCTACCGCTGCTTTAGAAGCGCTAGAAATTTCCGCTGCCGTTCCCTCTTATCTGCCAGCCGGATTCAGCCTGGCTGACTATGAGGCCGGTCAGGGCGGGGTGAGCGGCGCAGACGGCCGCCCCTACTACTGGCTGATTTATCGCGATGCTCAAAATCACTGCTTTGCGATAGAGTTCACCAGCGGCGGCGTGGGCGGCCCTGAGTTAGAAAACCAGCTACCCATTGAGTCACCCCTATTTGGCCCTGGCTATTCGCTGCACTACGGTCAGTATGCAGACTCTGGCCTGCGTGAACAGTTTCCTGAGCCCGATCTCTTTAGCGATTGGATGGCCGGCGAGCAGGGACTCTATCGGCTCGCTGGGGCTGAACAGATCATGCAGACTTACGAACAGTCCGGCTGCCGCAACCTGCCGCCCGAAGAAGCGCTGCGAGTGGTTGAGTCGCTCACCTACCTGCGCTCAGATCTGCTTGGTGAGGAGCTTGAGGATGAGTAGCTAGACGCGGGGAAGCGGAAAAAAACTACGCCCGCTCCATCCACGCGACGCAGGCTCGCATCTGCGCCGCCATTGTTTCGCGATCGGCATGGTGCCGCCGCCCGTGACCGGGCAAAATCCACTCAAACGAATAGTTAAGCAGTCGTCGCATCGACTCGACCTGCTGCGGCCAAGAATACCAGCAGTAGCGCCGGAACGCATAGAGCTGCTCTAAAGCAACAGACCAGGCGAGATGATCGCCAGTAAATAGAAACTTATCTTGGTAGAGCAGCACCGTATGGCCTTTGCTGTGCCCCGGCACCGGAATGATCTGCACATCGTCGGCGAGTGCATAGACCTCTGTGCCGGTCGGCTGAATCTCTACGCCTTGGGTATCGCGCGTGATGTCGTCGGCATGAAGAATGCGATCGCAGCCAAAATGATCGTGAAACTTCTGATGGTCGGCAATATCGTCTCGGTGCGTCAAATACATATATTTAACGCCGCCCATCGCCTCTAGCTGCTTCACCAGCGGCGGCGTAAATCGGGGCGAATCTACCAGAATATTGCCCTCGGGACGCTGAATAAAGTAGCTGGCCGCCGCATAAGACTTTTCTGAATGGTAGCCGCAGTGGTAGACACTGTCTTCCACCGGAATGGGTAGGCTCGCCTGCGCCTGCCGCATGTCGGTGGGCTTCTCAACCGTACCAATTGAGGCCGTCGGGCAAGAGAGCAGTGCCTGCAGCGCCGCTAGCCGCTCTTTCTCATTAGCGGGCTGATGATGCACAGCTGACTGAGCGCCCTCGCGGCTAAAGATTTCAGGAGCCATCCAGCGGCAGGTATCGCAGTCAATACAGGTGCTATCGACGTAAAAATCGCCCTCTACATTCTGCGGGCGCCGATCTTTGAGGTGAGCCATAACGTTACTCGCTGTTGCTATGTCCTCAGTCTAGCGAGCCAAGCTAATAATGTGTACTCGAAATGACTTTGCTTTGACTCCCCTTGTCTCCCACCCTGCTTCCACAAAACTCACCGCCAACCTACAATAAATCTGTCATCTCCCTTGAATCATGCTCGGTCTTGCCTTACATACCTCTAGCCCCGACTTAGGACTGGCCCTGAGCAACTTCAAGCGTGAAACCCGTCATCAGGTTTGGCCACTGGGGCGCGACCTCTCTAGCCAGCTGCACGAATATCTGATGGCATTTATCGCCCCCTATACTTGGCAGGACTTTAGCTTTATCGCCGTAGCCAAAGGCCCGGGCGGTTTTACCGGCACCCGCATTGGCGTCGTCACCGCGCGAATTTTGGCGCAGCAGCTAGAGATTCCGCTGTACGGCATTTCCTCGCTGGCTGCGATCGCACAGACAGCGACAGTAGACCCGGGCAGCGCGATCGCGCTGACGATGCCCGCTAAGCGCGGCGACGTCTACGGTGCGCTCTACCGACAGAGCGCAGCTGGCCTAGAAACGATTCTCAGCGAAGCCGTGCTGCCAGCAGCTGACTGGCAGGCCAAGCTCGCCACCTGGGAAACACCGCTGCACCCGATTGAACTCGCCACCGGACAAGGCTTAGGTGATTCGGTCACGGGCGTTCTGTCGCTAGCCTATGCCCAATGGCAGCAGGGCCAGCGCTCGCACTGGTCCGAGGTTGTCCCCTTCTACGGTCAGCATCCGGTGCAGCTATCGTAGGCCCTGCTGCTGTAGCCAGCTATCCACCTACCCCGACTGCCCATCCCGCCGGCCCAGCTCATACACGCCACAGCCAATGCAGGCAATAATACCCATGCTAATCGTCCAGCTGCGGCCCAGGCTCCAGTCCACAGCGTAGTTGCAAAGAATGCCCAGCAAAATAAACGGAACGATGCTAAAAATTGAAGCGTAGAACGCATTTTGCGATTCCCGAGCCGGTCGGGTGCGCTCGAACTCTTCGGCTGAGGTGTAGAGCGAGCGTTCGGCAAAGTTAAACCAGCGGCTCAGCTGCTCAGCCACCCAGTCCCCTATCGGCGAAAAGCCCAGATAGAGCGCCAGCGCCCACAGCGTTGCGCCGGCAATCACAGTCGGGTTGAGGTGAATCGAAAAGGGAAGCAGCTCTGTCAGCATTGGTTGAAACAGTTTTTGTACACACCGGCCGGTATGCTTAAGCATTGTAACTTAGGATGAAAAACTGCCTCTTTTCTCTATGCCCAACACTGGCCTATCCCTGTCTGCTCCCCCCGATCTAAAACACGATCTGCCCTCTATGCCGCGACTGATCTATCCGGTCGGGGCCTATGCGCTCTCAGGGCTGACGCGCCGCGAGGGAGACGACTCGCCACAGCTGCTTTCGCTGGATACGATTCAGGGCTATCTGCTGCAGATTGACCCGCAGACGGAGAATAGTCAGATTATAAATTCGCGCCAGGTTGAGGGCTTTAAGTCGGCGACCGGACTCTCGGTTTGGCAAGATCGGCTGTGGCTAGCGCTGGGGCACAAAGTGCTGAGCGGACCGCTGGCGTCGCTGGCGCTGGAGACGGTGATTTCGCTGCCTTACGAAGTGGATGGGGTTGCCGTATGGCAGCAGACGCTCTATGTCACATCGCAGCAGGCAAACGCTATCTTTGTCTACGATGCAGAGCGCTATCAGCTGATTACTGAGTTTGCGCTACCCGGTATCGGCGTTGAGAATATCACCGTCTTTGGCGAATATCTCTGGCTGTGCGATCGCACCGAGCAAACCGTCTACTGTTTAGACCGCGCCACGGGGGAACAGCTGCTCAGCGTGCTGACGCCGTTTGCCTCACCCACCGGCATTGCCGTCCCGCCCGAGACGACGCCTGAGGGCGGCACCGTTTGGCTCACCTATGCCACTGAAGAACCCTACGTGCGCGATAATCCCAACACGCCCGAGTTTCCTTACCAGCTCACCTTCCGCGATCGCACCTTCATCCATCCGCTGCAGTTTCAAAAAAAGGAGACCTATGCGCTCTCGACCGGCTACCGAATTGAGATGATCTATGCCGAGGAGCTAGAGCCGCTAGACGAGCTGCAGATTGAGAATCTCACCTGGCGGATGGCGCTGCCGGCCAATACCGCGCGGCAGCGGGTCGTTTCGGTAGAGCCGGTGGGGCTGCCGTTCATCACTGAGCAGGTGAATGGGCAAAACGTGGCCGTCTTTAAGTTTGATCAGCTAGCGCCCAACGAGCGGCACCTGTTTGGCTGGCGGGCGCTGCTCGAAGTGCGCGGTCTCAAGCATCAAATCACGCCCTATGATGTTGAAGATGTGGCATCGCTATCAGCCGACTTTAAGCAGCGCTACCTGGTCGATGATGACGAGCTAGCCATGGATAAGCCCACCGTGCGAGAAGCTGCTCGGCGGGCGGTCGGCAGTGAAACCAACCTGCTGCGCCAGGTGCTCAGCATTCGCAACTATGTTTATGATCGGCTCTCCTATGGCATTCGCCCGGCAATCGATACGCCCGACGTAGTGCTGGAGCGCGGCATCGGCTCCTGCGGCGAATATGTCGGGCTGCTGCTGGCGCTCTGTCGACTCAACGGCATTGCCTGCCGCACGGTGGGGCGCTATAAATGTCCGCCCAAAGCCGACCAGATTGGCGTGCTGCTAGAGCCCGAGTTTAACCATGTTTGGATTGAGTTCTATGTGCCGGGCGTGGGCTGGCTGCCGATGGAATCTAACGTAGACGATGTGCAAGAGGGCGGCCCTTACCCGACTCGCTTTTTTATGGGCCTGCCCTGGTATCACATTGAGATGGCGAAGGAGGTGCCGTTTGAGCGGCTGCAGCCAGCAGACGATTCGCTGGAGCTGAAAATTGGCGATTTAGCGCTAAACCATGTGCGGTTTCGGATTTTGGAAGAACTGGGATGATGGGGGAGTTTAGATTTTGGATTGGGGATTTGGGATGACGCGCCTGTGGGGGGCGCTGGGGACGCTGCCTGAAGGGACGGACTGGCTGATAGCGGGGCTGCTGCTGGTAGCATTTGCTGCGATCGCGCTGCCGCTAGGGTTTGGCACTGGCTTTTTTAAATTAGAGCGGGTCAAGGCGTGGGATGTGGTTTTGCCGACGGCTGCGATCGCGCTGGTTTACCCTAGCCTGTTTGAGGAGCTGCTGTTTCGGGCGCTGCTGATACCGAGACCCGCGCTGGCGAATGCAGCAGATTTGTGGCTGTGGGGCACCGTCAGC
The DNA here is from genome assembly GCA_010671975.1 of Leptolyngbya sp. SIO4C1. GTDB lineage: Bacteria > Cyanobacteriota > Cyanobacteriia > Phormidesmidales > Phormidesmidaceae > SIO4C1. The sequence goes on from JAAHIA010000207.1 coordinate 7,065, forward strand.
CTGGTAATTTTTGTGGCGGCCCACCCGCTGAATGCCCTAATTTTGATGCCAGAGCGGCGCGATACGTTCTATAGCCCTATCTTTTTGACGCTGGCAGCGCTGCTGGGGCTGGTCTGCACGCTGAGCTACGTGCAAAGCGCCTCTATTTGGCCGCCGGTGGTGCTGCACTGGCTCATGGTGGTGGTCTGGCTGCTGGGGCTAGGCGGCTATGGGCGACTAGCGGCGCAGGAGACCGTTCAAAATCAAGTAAAATAAATATGGATACTCTCGGCTTAGCCTGAGAGCGTCAACGGGCAACCAGTGGGCAACGACGCAGTACCCATTTATGAGGAGCCTAAACGATGAAAAGAGCACTGACCACTTTGCTGGTTACCGGGCTAGCTACTGGCACGTTCGGGACTACTTTGGCCGCACCGGCTGAGGCTGATGAACTGCTTGAAGACATTGGCATCGGCGTTGGTACCGGGCTGATTACGGGCACCGTGATTGGAGACCGAGTGGGTGTCGACGACGCTATCAACGGTGCGGCAGCCGGAGCAGCAGTCAATGTTGTTCATGGCAATAACGAATCTCGGAACCTGGTGCGAGATGTTGCAGCGGGTGCCGGGGCTAGCGGCGTGGCGGGTATCGTCACCAACAATGATTCGTTTCTCGAGAATGCGGCACAGGGCGCAGCCACCGGTGCTGTCATTCATATTTTGAGAAATTAGGGTGCCGTCGATGGAGGTGCGATCGCACCTCCATCATTTACATCTGTTGGGTCATACGCGATCGCGGCTAGTCTGAGCTCGTCAGACTTTCTTGAATGCGAGGCATAACCGCTTTAGCGGTGTCGTAGCCTATCTGAATCATGGGCTTAGACTGATGGAAGTCAAAGATGCCGAACTCCATCAGGTTGGGCTCAATCAGTAGGTCTGGCCGATCAATTTGTAGATTAGCCTCAGTCACTCGCTGCTCCATCACGTTGATCGAGTTACCGAGCACGTCAAAAATATTCAACCCTGTTTGCGGATCGGGAATCCACTGGTCTACCTGATCTTGAAGCACGTCCTTGAGCGCGTCGTATCGATTTGCCAGTGAGGAGAGCGTATCGCTGGTGTCTTGATCGGACGATTTTGACTCAGCCGTGCTGTCTGAACTGGTATCTGAGCCTTTTGACGCGCTGCTTTCGTTCGATCTTTCAGCCTTCGGATCTTTGTTGAGGTTGACCGCTATTACAACATCAGCGCCCATATCTCTCACCACGCTAACGGGCACCGGGTTGACCACGCCACCATCGACTAGATAAACATTCTCTTCTCTTTTAAATGGGGCAAAGATTCCTGGAATTGAAATACTCGCACGCACCGCATCAACCATCAACCCAGCGGTGATAACCACTTCCTGCTTCAGTAAAAAGTTAGTAGCAACGCATCGAAAGGGAATGCTGGCTTCGTCTAACTGCTTATCTGACACATAGTCAGCCACAAAGTCATGAATGCGCCTGCCATCGATCAGCCCTGGACTGGGAAAGGACACATCGATCAGCGGCAT
>JAAHIA010000208.1 GCA_010671975.1 Leptolyngbya sp. SIO4C1
CTAGAGGCTGGCGTGTCGAAACTGTATACGGAAGATATGCAAAACGGCCTGGTAGTGGCCGATCGGTTGGAAATTGTGAATCCGTTTAAATGAAGCTAGAGACGTTTTTTGAGCATTTTGACCTGCTGACCGACGCGCCGAATGCAGCAGCAAAGCTGAGAGAGCTGGTGTTGCAGCTGGCGGTGAGGGGGAAGCTGGTAGAGCAAGATCCTGAGGATGAGTCTGCTTCAAAAGTGGTAGAAAAGCTGAAATCTATAAAAGAAAGACTCACTCAGGAAAAGAAGCTTAGAAATGGGAAGACTTTATCGCCCATAGAGCCAATAGAGGTAAGTTATTTTATTCCCAATCAATGGGCATGGACTAGATTTGGAGACGTAACGATTTGTCGAGATGGGGAAAGAATACCTTTATCGAAAGACGCGAGGTTCGAACGGAGAGGAGAATACGATTACTACGGAGCATCAGGTGTTATCGACAAGATCGATGATTATCTTTTCGACAAACCTTTGCTGCTAATTGGAGAAGATGGAGCCAATCTTATCAATCGCTCTACACCAATTGCGTTTATAGCTGACGGAAAATATTGGGTTAACAACCATGCGCATGTTTTAGACAGTCTTTCGTTTGACTGTTTGCGGTATCTAGAGGTTTTTATCAACGCGATCGACCTGAAGCCTTACATAACGGGCACAGCGCAGCCCAAAATGAACCAGGCAAAGATGAATTCAATTCCCGTTTCACTTCCACCATTGGCGGAGCAGAAGCGGATTGTGGAGGCGTGCGATCGCATTCTCACCCTCTGCGATACGATCGACCAGCGACAGCAGCAGCGGCAGGAAAAGCTAGAAAAAATGAACGAGGTTGCGATCGCGCAGCTGCTTGCCGCCCAAACCCCAAACGAGTTTGACACCCACTGGCAGCGCCTCTATCAAAACTTTGACCTGTTTTACAGCGTGCCTGAAACCATTCCCAAGCTGCGGCAGGCTATTTTGCAACTCGCCGTTCAGGGGAAGCTTGTTGAGCAGGATTCAAACGATGAGCAGGGTGCTGATTTACTAGCGAAAATAGCTGACCACAAAGAGAATTTGCTTAAAGATAAAAAAATCAGAAAGGCTAAGTCAGATTCTATCAATCTTTTAGAAATGCCCTTTCAAGTTCCTTATAATTGGGCGTGGTGTAGGTTAAATAATGTCATTCTAGATATCGAAGCTGGTACAAGCCCTTTGTGCGAGAAGCGTTCAAAGGAGAAAAATGAATGGGGTATCATCAAAATCAGTGCAATATCCTGGAATGTTTTTAACCCCAATGAAAACAAGGCTTTGCCAGTTGGAGTCGAGCCGAGAATAGAATTTGAAGTAAAAGCAGGGGATTTTCTCATTTCTCGTGCAAACACTAGCCAGCTTGTAGGTAAAAGTGTTGTGGTTGAGGAAACTCTACCAAGATTGCTAATCAACGATAAAACTCTGAGAGTTCATTTTTCAGCGGATGTAGAAAAGCGCTTTTTCAATCTCTACAACAATAGCTTCCTTGCAAGACAATACTATGCAAAGCAAGGCACGGGGACTAGTAATTCGATGAAGAACATCAATCGGGGGCAGATTAGGAATTTACCCGTTCCGGTCCCCCCCCTCGCCGAACAAAAACGCATCGTCGCCAAAGTCGATCGCCTGATGGCGCTCTGCGACGACTTAGAAACCAAACTCACCGCTGCGCGTGCAAAGCGCGAGGCGCTAATGACCGCAGCGGCGCGACAGGCGTTGGAGAAGGAATGAAGAATGAAGACGGAAGAATGAAAGAAAAGACAGCAGGATATTCGGCCGGTGAAAGTCTTTCCGTCTTCCGTCCTCCGTCCTCTATCTTCTGTCTTTCTACTACACTCTCACCCTGCGAATCAGCACCGTCACCCATTCGCCCTCGACCGCGCTCGGCTGCGGCTTGCCCCAGTCGTTCGGCTCGGCATAGCCCAGCTTATGCAGCGTCTTGACCATTACCCGCAGGCCCGCCAGCGAGCCTTTAATTGACACCCGTACCTCCTCAAACTGCGGCGACTCGCCAGTCGCCACCGGCGGCGCGCCCGCGCCCGACCCAGAATATTGAAACATGATCTCTGCCTCCTTTTGGCTGGTAGGAAACAGAGCACATTAACCCTAGCAGACCCAGATTGTAGGCTGCGCTGGGATGCTAGGGTACGATACGACTAGCCTCCCGGTTTGCTTAGGACAAACTGAGGGGTTAGCTGTCGGCGTGGTATGTCCAGTACCTGCCGGCAGCGCCAGGGTCAATGGGCTCTGGAAAAGCCGTTGTTTGGCAAACAACAGCTTAAGTACTGACGATAAATCGATTCGCACCCATAGTCAACTGGTTGTTGCTAAAGCTCACAGTTAAACGGCCTCTGCTCGGTTGAACAAAGGCCGCTGTTTCAGATTTATAGCAGCTGTCAGTTTTGTCGCTTCAGCTATAAGATCCAAGTTTTAACTTTGCTCACCGGAATCTTAAGCTGCGGATGCTCTAGCAGATCGGCTAGCGCTGCATCGCCGTCCGCTTCCCAAGCCTGGCGCAGATGCTGCTTCAGACTCGTCAGTGTCTTGACTGTCCGCTCAACGCGAGCTTCGGCGTCAGCCTGGGTGGGGTTAGTCTGCGCTACGCGATCAAGCATCTTTTTTACCGCTTCTTTAAAGACGGGTCGAGTCGAGTCGACCGTTTCTATAGCGGCGGATTCCTCAGCGGCGGATTCCTCACGATGGCGCGTATCAGCGTAGGGAATCGTGCGCGCTGAAAAAGCATCGGGCTGAGCGGGCTGCGGCACAACCGGCTGCGGCGCGATCGCACCTTTCACATCGCTATCGCCATCGCTACGAGCCGTCAGTCCGTTGACCGCTGCCGCAATATCTAGCCCGGTTGTCTGCCGCAGCTGTTCAATAAAGGAAACGGCCTGCTTGGCCATGCCGCCGGTTTGCCCATCGATCACGGTGACGTTTTGCACTGCCACATCCGGCACCGTTGCAGTCATTGTCTTCAGCAGCGTTTCTAGCTTCTGTAGCAAGAAGATATCCCGCGCGCTCGCCCCTGCCGTCTGCCAAGACTCAGCCAGCTTTTGGGTGCCCTCAGCCTGCGCTTTACCGTCTTCCAGGATGCGAGCAGCGTCCCCTTTAGCCTGCGCGATCGCGCGCTTGCAGTCGGCCTCAGCTGGGGCAATCACATCGGCTTTGAGCTGCTGCGCCACCTGCTTAATGCGCTCCTGCTGCACCGGGATTTCTGCCTGAATGCGGGCGAGCTCAGCCGCAATCTCAGCTTCGGCTTCGGCCACAACGGCCGGGCGCTGCGTCAGCGCATCCTGGATACGACGCTCGGCTTCGGCTTCGGCAATGCCCATATCGCGATCGATGCGGCGCACGGCGGTAATCTTTTCGTTCTCTGCCGTTTGCACCGCTGAGGCAGCTTTAGCTTCGGCTTCGGCAATGCGAGCGTCGCGCTGCAGTTCGGCCTGCTGCTTGCGGCCAATCGAGTCGAGGTAGCGCACCTCGTCTGAGATATTTTGAATCTGCAGCGTATCAAGCACCAGCCCGAGTTTTTCCAAGTCTTCTTCGGCTTCGTCCAGCAGGCTTTTAGCGAAGGCAATTTTGTCTTCGTTTACCTGCTCCGGGGTGAGGCTGGCCAGCACGCCGCGTAGGTTGCCTTCCAGCGTTTCTTTGGCAATCTTTTCGATCTCTTTGCGGCTCTTGCCCAGCAGTCGCTCAATCGCGTTGTGAATCGTCGGCTCCTCACCGGCAATTTTGATATTCGCGACGCCGTCCACCTTCAGCGGAATGCCGCCCTTCGAGTAGGCATTCGAGACGCGCAGCTCAATGATCATATTGGTCAGATCCATGCGCATTGCTTTTTCGAGCAGCGGCGTGCGCAGGCTGCTGCCGCCTTTGACCAGGCGATAGCCCACTTTTTTCTGACCCAGACGCCGCTCGCTGCCAGCAAAAATCAGCACCTCGTTTGGCTGACAGATGTAGTACAGGTTGCGAATAATCAGCGAGATGACGCCTGAGCCTGCGCCTAAAATCGCCAGTAGTGCAATCAGTCCGCCCATTATTGACCTCCTTTTAATGCAGCGCTGCGAGATTTGCGGCTAAGTGTGTCAACCACATCGATGCCGAGCGTTTGATCCACGCTGGCTAAGAACTGACGAATCATCTCAGGGTAGATATTGATTAGGCTGGCCAGCGATTTGCCATCGCCGCTGTCAATCACATTGATGTTTTGCAAATGCATCCGATGCGGGATCTCAGCTGCCTCTTTCAGCACCATCTCAATCTGCTGAATTAAAAAGACTTCGGTGGCATCGGGTCCCATCTGCGTCCAAACTTCAGAAAGCATGTTGTTCACCAGCGCCGAAGCCTTAGCGTTCTCAGCCAGCGATGCAGCATGGCCCCGGGCGCGCAGCTCCTCAGCCTGCTTGTGGGCCTCAGCCGGTAGAACCGAATCCGCCTCTAGGCGCAGCCGCTCTAGCTGCGATCGCACTGACTGTAGCTGCTGCTCGGCTCTGGCTCTGGCCTCATTGGCCGCCGCAATCGTTCGCTCTTCTTCTGACTTAGCCCGCTGCTCTAGCTCGGCCTTAATTTTGCGCAGCTCGTTCCGCCGCTGCTGAATCACGGTTAGTGCCTGAGTTTTAGCCACCTCGGCCTGCCTCTGACAGTCGGCCTCAATCCGGTCGGCCTCACCAATCGTTTCGGCTTCAGCAATCTCCGCATCGCGCACAATCTGAGCAATCTGCCGTCGGCCAATCGAGCTGAGGTAGCCCACATCGTCCGTGACGCTCTGAATCTTTAGCGTATCGAGCTGCAGGCCCAGCTTCGCCAGATCTTTGGCCACATCAGCGGCAATTCGCTCAGCAAAGTTGAGCCGATCCTCATTCACCTGCTCTGGCGTCAGCAGGGCCACTACGCCGCGCAGGTTGCCCTCCAGCGTTTCGCGCACCACTCGCTGAATCTCGGACTGGTTACGACCCAAGAAGCGCTCGATGGCGTTGCCAACAACGGACGGATTGCCCGATATTTTCACATTCGCAATCGCTTGAATATTCAGCGGCGTGCCGCCCTTGGCGTAGGCGTTAGTCACCTCAACCGGAATCGGCATGGTGGTCATATCCATCCGCTCGACCTTTTCCAGAATCGGCACCACCAGCGTGCGGCCGCCAAAGATGACGCGATAGCCCACCGACTGACCGCGCTGATTTTTATATTGACGACCGGAGATAATCAAGATCTCGTTGGGGTTGGCAATGCGCAGACAGGTTTTAAGCACAATCATTAGTGCACCGAGCCCGAGCAGCCCGAGGACCATGGCACCGCCGCCGAGCGCTGCGGTCTGAGCCGTAGCGGCCCGCGCCGGCAAGGCTGGCATTTGAGCTACCTCAAGGCCGATCTGCTGGTCGGTAGACCGCGAGAACGTAGGTTGTGTCATGATTGATGACCTATGGAGTTAACCAAAAGAACTAAAGGAAGTTATTGCGTATCATTGACGGCATCGGCAGAGACAACCCAGAGCCGATTATTTTCAGAGCCGACCACCAGCACCGGGTCGCCGGGGGCAAAGCTTTTTTTGTCATCCGTGAGCGCGATCAGATGCAGCACCGTACCGCGCACTTCGAGACAGACTTTACCTTTGCTGCTGGCATCGAACGGCAGCTCGACGATGCCCATCAGCCCAGCGAAATCTTCGGTGCGAATCAGGCTATCGACCTGCCGCTTGCGCAGCAGCCGCAGCAGCGTAGCCAGGGTGCCGCCACAGAGCAGCCCCATGGCGATCGCCAGCATTAAAATCAGCGTCGGCGACCAGTCGGGCTGTACCCAGCCCAGCACTAGCCCGGTGAGGCCAAAGAAAAAGCCACCGACGGTCCAAAATTTGAAGCTAGTTAAAATGCCTAGGCTTCTGAGCGGGTTTAGCCGCCGGCGTCGGGCCCGATAGGCCGCTTCGCGCGCCAGGGCAACGTCAGTGTCGATTTCGTAGTCGGCGTCCGCATCTAGATCAAAATCAGCGTCTGCGTCAAGATCCACATCGAAATCGGCATCCGCGTCGAAATCGGCATCGGCCTCTAAGTCAAAATCGGCATCGCTGTCTAACTCTCCGGGGCCGCCTAAAACTGCGATCGCGACAAAAACCCCGCCAATGATCAAACTGAACCAGTAAATTGACTGCACAGCTGCAGCCCTCCGTGGGACTACTCCCTTACTGACATGAAATACAGGGGATAGCCCAATAATTCCCGAAAAACTTTAGCAACTGCCGGGGAGATAAGAAAAAGGGGCCGCCGTGAGCGTGGCCCCTGTTCGTAATTGCATATACGCGATCGCAATCGCTAGTCCGGTTGCTTTTCCGGCAGCAGGCATTTATCTGAGTCGCAGCCGGCCGGTCCGGCCTCGACTAGCTCGCCTGAGTCGTAGCGCTGTAGCGCCGTATGGAAGTTTTCGGTACTGCGCCGAGCCAGCACCTGCTGACACAGAGCATCGTAGGTAGCTTTATCAATCGGCTCAAACGGTAGGCGTGGAAAGGTCTGCAGGTCGTCAAAGCGAGCCAGCAGCGCCGCCGAAATGTAGCCCTCGTCGTGCTGAATCGCCTGATGAATGCGCTCGGCCAGCGGTTCAACTTCCTGCTCTCGCAGCTCCACCGTGGCTGAGGTATTGTGCGCCGTATAGTGCCGCTGCACCTGCATGTAAAAGTCAAACTGCGCCAGCGCAGAAAACTGCTCAATCGCCACCCGATCGGCCCCTGGCAAATTTGCCCAGGACACTTCAACCGGCAGCTCAACCAGCCATTCGCTGCAGCGCGGATCAAACGGATCGGTGAGCAGATTACCGTTTTCGTCTTTATCTGACTGGGAGGGCACGACCGAATAGCCATAGTCGATGCAGGCCATCGCTACCGGATCGTTCTTACGAAACGTGATCCGCCGGATAAAGCGCTGCGCCTTGGGTGGATGCCAGCCCGATGAGGCTCCGCTCAGCAGGCTTTTAGTGCCCGCCGGCTGCACGGTCGTACAGCGGTTAGGCCGCTTGATGCCGTGGCGATCGCAGTAGTCCCAGACAGTTTCATGCACGATCTGCTTCCAGCGGCTGAGATACTCGGCCTCTTTAGTCTTAAACTCAACGCCCTGCATGGTGTCAGGTCGACCGGCCGCAAACCACTCCAGCCACTCGACCCCAAAGGCATGCACAAAAAAGTCAAACAGCCCGGTAAAGGAAACGCCGACAATTGGGTCTTCTAGACGCGATTGCTGATAGCGCGGTTCGACAAACTGATGGTTCAGCAGCGCCGCAACTGCGATCGCGCCTGCCCTAAACGCATCTGCCTGCTCTTGCAAATTTTCTGGATGAATTTGATTTAAATGGATCTCAGCCAAGTTACAGTGAAAATTTTGACCAATAATTTCTCCACATGGGTTCAAACCGTAGCGGTCTGCGCCCTGCGCTCGCCGCTCAGCCTCACCCGCCCACTGAATTGCCCCTTCACCTGAGTAAAACTGCTTGCGAACGGCATCGGTTATCTCTTCTTTAGATGGCTTATGGTGATATACCCGCGTATGGTTTGCCATCCGCAGCGCATCGCGCTCGGGATCAATTCGCCAGTTGCCTTCAGCATCCTGCTGCCAGAGGTTATCTTTGGCAGCTGCAGCGAGCGCATCATCGCTGGCGAACTGACGCATCCCCGCGCTGCGCCGGATATTGCCTGCCACTACGCAGGCGGCGGCTTCATCAATCAGCAAGCAGCATTCGACTGAGTTAAGCTGACGACCCACGGCCTTATTCAAGATATTGGCGCAGCGCTCGTAAAGATGCGGCAGCTTCACCGGATTAGCCATACCGCCAAAGCCTTTGAGCTTTTCTCCAGCAGGACGCACGTCACTGAGGTCAACGGTGACGGCTACCTCACCTGACAATCGCTGGTCGGCAGACAGCTCTAGCAGCCCCTGATAAGAGTCCACCCAACCGCTGCGGCTATCGCCCACGCGGATCTCAACGCGATTGTTTGCAGCATCGACTCGAATTTCAGTTTTCTCGCGTCGCTGCTCGGCAAGCGTTGTGCCAATACCGCCACGCATAGTGACCATCAGCTGATTCCGAATGACCGGCAGCTGCTCAGTATACTTTGGCTCTAGCACTGCGCCCGTACCGCAGCCCATCATGGCCAAGTCCATCATCAGCCCAAAGGCTCGCCAGTCAGTGACGTTCGTGCTGGTGCAGTTATAGGCTCCAGAAAAGTTTTCTGGCTGCTCGCTCCACTCGGTGCCGCCGACCCACAGCCAGCGACCTGAGGGCAGCGCCTTCAGCTCTTGCTGCATCCGCGCAATCAGCGCCTGCTCATCGTCGGTGAGTTTGCCTAGCTTGGCTAAGCCGGCCAGGGTGCGATCGCACACCTGCCGCCAAGATTCTCGCTGCCCCGCCTCCAATCGTCGGCTGTACGTACGATAGAACACCGGATAAGCCGCCGGTGCGGTCGCCGGAAACGGCGATCTGGCCCGCAACCGTTCCAATTCCTGAACCATAGATTAAGTCTCCCTTCGATGAGCTGGGCAGCGTTTGAGCATTGC
>JAAHIA010000209.1 GCA_010671975.1 Leptolyngbya sp. SIO4C1
ACCGCACAGGGCTCGGCCTTTGCCGCCGGGCTAGCGGTTGGCCTCTGGGACAGCTATGCCGATTTGGTCGCACAGCGGCAAATTGATTGCGTTTTTGAGCCTGCTTCTAGCGCCGCCCAGGCGCAGTTTGAGACCTGGCAGGCAGCCGTTGCTCGCGCTAAAAACTGGGCTACCTAGCCAGCTGCGCTCAGCCAGCTGTGCCAAGAGGCAGCCGTTGACCTCAGCTGCCATCAGGGGCACTGTAAGCTTACTGCTCAAGGAATTTGTCATTATGCCATCTCAGCTGGGCCATCGCCCATCAAAGCACTGCAGTCTCTGCCACGATCAGCTGCTGCGGCACGTTTGTCGCAGTCGAATTTACTGGTTCTGCCCGAGCTGCCGGCAAGAAATGCCGGGTACGACCGGTGCTAGCATTCGTCAGACTAGAGACCACAGCCGCTATGCCGGACTCGCTCAGCGCTAGCTATTGGCCAAGACCCACTGCACCAGCGTTCGCACGCCGTATCCGGTTGCGCCTGGGTTGTCATAGCCGCTTTCTTTCTCAGTCCAGACCGGTCCGGCAATGTCGAGGTGCGCCCAGTCAGTCTCTTTGTTGACAAACTGCTTGAGAAAAAGCGCAGCCGTGATCGAGCCCCCGGCTCTGGGTCCAGTATTTTTCATATCGGCCACGACCGACTTGAGGCCCTCAAAATATTTTTCCTCCATCGGCATCTGCCACAGCTTTTCACCGGTGGTCTCAGCGGCCGTCATCAGCGATTTTGCTAGGTCGCGACTCTCGGTGAACATTGCCCCAATGTCGTTGCCTAGGGCCACAATGCAGGCACCGGTCAGCGTGGCTAGATCGACAATGGCATCAACTTTCAACTGATTGGCAAACACCAGCGCATCGGCCAGCGTCAGCCGCCCTTCGGCGTCGGTATTGTTCACCTCAATCGTCTTGCCGTTAGAGGCGGTCAAGATATCACCTGGATGCAGCGCATGGCCGCTAATCATATTTTCGGTAGCGGCGCTGATAAAGTGCACTTCCACATCCGGCTGCAGCTGCGCGATCGCTTTCGCTGCTCCCAGCGTTGCAGCGGCCCCGCCCATATCGATTTTCATCATCTCAATGCTGCTGCCAGCCCCGGCTTTGATGTTTAAGCCGCCAGAGTCAAAGGTGAGGCCCTTGCCGACGATAGCTAGCTTACGCTTGGGCGTTCCGGAAGGCTGATAGGTGAGGTGAATAAACTTGGGTGGAATATCTGAAGCCTGAGCCACGCCCAGATAGGCCCCCATGCCCCGCTTTTCGCAGTCATCGCGCTCTAGAATTTCAACGCTGAGGCCGTGCGCCTGAGCAATCTCAGCGGCTGTTTCGGCTAACTTTGCGGGGGTTACCACGTTGGGCGGCGCGGCCACTAGCTCACGCGCTAAGATCACGCCTGCACAGATCTTTTGCGCCTTCTCGATGGCCGCAGTTTGACCAACCTGCTCTAGCAGATGTACCGTCTCTAGCTCGACTTTGGACTTTTCAGGCTCTGACTTAAATCGACTGTCTTGATGCATGGCTAGCAGACTGCCTTCTACTAGCGACTGGGTCGTTAGGGCTGGACTATTGTTCCAAACCGGAAAGCTGATACCGAGCGTGGCACATTTTTCCTTTTTAGCCAGCCGCGCCGCGCTCGCCGCTGCCCGCCGCAGGCGCTCTAGGCTCAGCTCATCGGAGCCGCCTAGGCCCACAATCCCCAGCTTGCGAACCGCCGCATCGCCGCCTAGGCGAATGACTGCCGTGCTGTCTGCTTTGCCTGTAAACTCAGACTCATCAATTAGCTCCTGCAGCAGACCAGAACACTGACGGTTGAGATCCGCCAAAATGCCGGTCAATGGCAAAGACTCTTCAGACAGGCCAATGACCAGGCAGTCTCCTGACCAGGTCAGGCAGGATTTATCCGAGGCTACAAACTCCATTCCCACTCTCTATGCTCAAGTTCCGGTCTTCAGTATCTCCCTATTTTGCAGCTTTTGATCACCCTTGTTGGCCTCGCATAGGCCAGATACAGCGATAAAAGGCAGGATTAGGGAACGAAAGGCGCGATCGCAGCCGCCGCCCTTTACACTCATTTCCGTCATTTTCTGCTAAAACAACAGGAAAGCTTGAATTCTAGGGTATCAATTTCAGGCAGATTCGATAGGCTCGACAGCAATGTGGAAACAGATCAAAGACCGCTGGCCCTTTGTTGCCTTAGCAGGCGTGAGTGCGCTCTCTATCGGCATGGTTGCCGCCGTGTTTCAGACGACGGAGCAGCTGCCAGATAGCCGCACAGCCGTTTTGAGCCGAGAAGCCGCGCTAGCGGACTCTCCCTCGCCGGTTCTGCAGCTCGCCACCCAGCCGCCCGCTGCTAGAACAGCGGCGCTGAGCCAGCTAGCCTCGGACAGCACTGCCGATGATATCGAAACCTATCGCGCTCGCTACCTGCTCGCCACAGACTTAATTGACCAGGGCAGAGGCGGCTCAGCGATTGAGCTGCTCGATCAGCTCGAAACCGACTACACGGCCCTTGGCCCCTACGTTGCGCTAAAGCGCGCCCAGGCGCTAGCCGCCGCTGGTGAAGCTGACGCCGCTCAGCAAACCTGGCAGCAGGTGGCCACGACGTATACCGATCACCCCGCCGCCGCAGAAGCGCTCTATGAGCTAGGCAAAACCGATCCGGCTGCTTGGGACCGGCTGCTGAGCGAATTTCCTCACCATCCTCGCAGCGTTAACGTTGCCGTCACGCGGCTGAACCAAGCTAGTCAGGTGCCGATTGAAGCGGCTCGCGCTGAGTCAGCCGCGGCCGATACGGCTCAGGCTAACGCCTCGCAGCTAGACGCTGCCGCTGAGCCAGGCAGCGCCCCCAGCCCGAAAGCGCTGCTGCTGATCGTGGCGCAAACCGGCCTCAACCGCGCCGACTACGAGCAGTATCTCGACCAGCTCGTAGCTAGCCATGCAGGTGAGCTAACGCCAGAGCAGTGGCAGACCGTTGGCTTTGGCTACTGGGAAATTCAGCGCTACCAAAAGGCTGGGGAAGCCTACCGTAAAGCCCCGGCTAGCCCAACGAGCCGCTACCGAGCCGCGCGGGGGCTGCAGATTGGCGGTCAGCGCAAAGCCGCGATCGCGCTCTATCAGCAGCTAGCCCAGGCGTTTCCGCAGGCCCCTGAAACGGCTACCGGACTGCTGAAGCTAGCCGACCTCCTGCCGAACCAGGAGGCCATTGCGGTACTCGACAAGGTGATCAATCAGTTTCCAGAGCAGGCGGGCGAGGCGCTGCTAAAGCGAGCCCAGGTGCTAGAAGCGCTGCAGAGCCCGACCTCGGCGCAAAATGCCAAAGCCTCGATCTTGACCCAGCACAGCCAGTCTGAGGCCGCTGCCGAGCTGCGACTAAAAAATGCGAAGCAGCATGCCAGCAAAGGCGACTATCCTTCCGCCCTGAAGTGGGCCCAAAAGCTGGTAGAGGCTAATCCCAAAAGCGAGCTGGCCGCCGAAGCGGGCTTCTGGGCCGGTAAGTGGGCGCTGCAGCTCGAGCAGCCAGACGCCGCCCAAAAAGCCTTTGAGCAGGTAGTCGCCGAGCATCCAGAATCTTACTTTGCCTGGCGCTCGGCCGTGCATTTGGGCTGGGATGTGGGCGACTTTCATACGGTGCGCGATCGCAGCCCAGAGGTTGTCTTACCGCAGCAGCGTCAGCCGCTGCCGGCCGGCTCTGGCACCCTGCAGGAGCTCTACCGCCTCGGTCAGGATCAAGACGCCTGGCGGCTGTGGCAGAGCGAATTTCAAAACCTGCAAACACCAACCGTGGCCGAGCAGTTCACAGACGGCATTTTGCGTCTAGGCGTCAACGATAACCTCGATGGCATCTTCATGCTCAGCAGTCTCGCCTGGCGCGACCAGGCCAAAGAGCAAGAAGCATATCAGGCGCTCAAGCAAACGCCTGCCTACTGGCAGGGCGTCTATCCCTTTCCCTATGCTCAGCCGATTCAAGCCTGGTCGCAGCAGCGTCAGCTCAACCCCCTGCTGGTAACGGCTCTGATTCGCCAAGAGTCTCGGTTTGAGCCCACCATTCGCTCAGCAGTTGGCGCGGCCGGGCTGATGCAGGTCATGCCCGAAACAGCCGACTGGATCTTGACACAAACGGGCGAAGCCACTGCCGACTTAGACAACCCCGAAGACAACATCAGGCTGGGCACCTGGTATTTGGACTACACGCATCAAGAGTACGACAATCACTCCCTGTTTGCTGTCGCTAGCTACAACGCGGGACCGGGCAATGTCGCCGACTGGATTGCTCGCGGCGGCTTTAGCAACACTGACGAGTTCGTCGAAAAAATTCCTTTCCCTGAAACCAAGGGCTACGTTGAGTCTGTGTTTGGCGGCTATTGGAACTACCTGCGGCTCTACAATCCTGCCATTGCTAGGCAAGTTGCTCAGCTTAGCCGCTAAGTATGTCAAGTTGCCGAATATACAGCGGGCTGACTATACGATTCAGTCGCTTCCTCATACAATAAACAGCAAGCTAGAAACAGCAACCCGGCCGAGACTCCGTACGCAGGGTTTGCCTGTTGGCTAAGACACCTTCCTAATCTGTTGGGTTCAGCAGGGTATTGTGACAAACTACAGCACCGTTCAAAAAGATCAGCTGAGCAAAATCGGCGCTCACCTTAAAGAGTCCCGGGAGGCGCAAGGTAAGTCCATCGAAGAAATTTCGCTGCAGACCTACATTCGCCCTCAGCTCATTATGCGAATTGAAGCTGGCAATGCCGCCGATTTGCCGCAGCCGATTTTTGTGCAGGGCTTTATTCGCCGCTACGCGGATGCGCTGGGGCTAGACGGCACGACCCTCTCACGCCAGTTCCCAGTTCACTCAATTCCTGATACGCCGCGTCCGGCCCCCCGACCGGCCATCCCGATGAATTCGCTAGGAGCGCCGCCGCAAACGCTGAGCCAGCAGCCAACCGTCAGTCGCGAGCCCATTTCGCAGTCCCAGCCGCTGTCTGAGCCTGCTCGGCCGGTGGCCGAATCATCCGTAGAGGCGGCTATGCCCGAGGCACCTACGGCCGCCTCGAATCCTGAGCCAGTAAGCGCACCCGTTCGACCGTTCGAGCCCAGTGAAGACAGCGAGCTGATGCCCGCAGCGGCAGTCCCGATGGCCGCGCCGCCCCCAGTTCAGCCGCCCGTGGTTGCCGGCAGCTGGGACAGCGATCCTGCATCGACGCCTAGCAAGTCGCCGAATAACCCCATGCCTTACTTACTAGCCGGCGTTTTGGCCGTGCTGGTGGTGGGTGCGATCGCGCTTTTGAGCAACCTTTCTGGCGGGCGCGATACCCAAGAAACTGAGCAAATCGAGCCAACTGCCCCAGTGGAGGAAGTAGCAGCAGCACCAGCTGAGCCTGAACCCGAGCCCGAACCTGAGCCCGCTAGCCCGACCGCTGCCAGTGAAGCGCCGGTTGCCGTTAGCGTTAACCTCACAGGTGACTCTTGGATGCAGGTGATTGTTGACGGCAGCGTTGCCTTTGAAGGCACCATGACCAGCGGCACCGAAGAGCTGTGGGAAGCGCAGGACAGCATTCGCATGATTGCCGGCAATGCCGGTGCTGTGATGGTCTCACACAATGGTTCAACGCCAGCGACAGCAGGAGCACCCGGTGCGGTTGAGACGCTGGTCTTTACTCCCGAGGCAGCGCCTCAGTAGCCTGCGCTACCCCGTAACCGCCCATGCGCCTGCAGCGGAATCGGCGTACCAGATACAATGCTAGATACAATGCCTAAAGAATGCCCAGAGAATGCCCAGAGAATGCCTAGATACAGTGCTGCCAGATACAATGCTAAGTGTATGTGGTTGACAGTCGGTTAGCCGTGACGGCTAGCTGCCAGCGCTACTACCTAAAATTTTAGAACTCAGTCACGCACCCGAATACGTACTCGAACTATGGCGCCCAATCTAGAAACGGTCGAAGCGCGCGACTCTACTCAGAACTCAGCTGACCAGAAAGCTTATTTAGATGAAATTCCAGACGATCTTGAGATGTCGCTGTTTGATCATCTCGAAGAGCTGCGGCAGCGGATCTTTTATTCGCTGATTGCTGTCGTCGTTGGGGTGATTGCCTGCTTCACGGTAGTTAACCAGATTGTCGAACTGCTTGAGATTCCGGCACAGGGCGCGAAGTTTCTGCAGCTGTCGCCGGGCGAATATTTTTTCGTTTCGCTAAAGGTGGCTGGCTATAGCGGTCTGCTAATTTCTAGCCCGTTTATCCTATATCAGGTGATTCAGTTTGTGCTGCCGGGGCTGACGCGGCGCGAGCGGCGGTTGATTGGGCCGATTGTGCTCGGCTCTAGCGTACTGTTTTTTGCTGGTCTCTTTTTTGCCTATATCGCACTGATTCCGGCGGCGCTCAACTTTTTTATCAACTACGGCGCTGACGTGGTTGAGCAGCTCTGGTCTATTGATCGCTATTTTGAGTTTGTGCTGCTGCTGCTGTTTAGCACCGGGCTTGCCTTTCAGATCCCGGTGATTCAAATGCTGCTGGGGCTGCTAGGCATTGTGAGCTCTAAAACCATGCTCAGCGGCTGGCGCTATGTGATGCTAGGCGCGGTGATCCTGGGCGCGGTGCTGACGCCTTCGACTGACCCAGTAACGCAGAGTTTGCTAGCGGGGGCTGTACTCTTTCTTTACTTTGGCGGTATCTTTATGGTCAAAGCCATTGGCCGCTAATGTAGATGCGGTAGACTCCGATGAAAAAATATATCCTGGCTCAGCGCTCTGGACGAGTCTATCTTTTGCTAGCAATTTTGATCTTTGGCGCTGCCAATGCCGTCATTCGGAAGCTAACTGAGCTGGGTGAGCAGAATCTAATCGGGGGCGATCGCAACCCGATTTCTTTTTGCAACGTGCTCTTTGTCGGTAACCTGTGTGCGCTGCTGCTGCTGATTGCGCTCTATCATCGCCAGTGGCGACGGCCGCTGCTGCGGCAGATTGCTCGAAAAGACTGGCTCATCATGGCAGCGGTTGCCATTTTGGGTGCCGTCGTTGTCCCTACCCTAATTTTCACAGCGCTTTCTATAACAACGGTCAATAACGTCATCTTAGTTGGGCAAATCGATACGCCACTCGTGCTAGCGCTCTCTGTTTGGTTGCTGGGCGACCGAGTCAACCCCTGGATTATCGGCGGTGCGGTCCTCTCTTTTGCTGGCGTGGCGCTGACGGTTCTGATTCAGCCGCCGGGTAGCGAGATGGTAGCTATGGGCATGGGCTTTGAAATTGGTCGCGGGGCGCTGCTAACGCTGATAGCAGCTGTCTTTAAGGCTGTTGCCAACCTGATCAGCAAGGTGAGTCTGCAGCAGATTCCGCTCGGCATTTTCAGCGTCTTTAGAATGCTGATTGGCACGGTAGTTTTCTTTTTAGCCGCGCTGGTACTGTACGGCCCAGCGCACTTTATGGATGTGGCCTCGCCCTTTTTATGGCGATGGATGCTGTTTTACGCAGCGGTGATTGTCGTTGGCGGACAGTCTTTCTGGTTTAGCGGCCTCAAGCGCAGCACCGCCGGTGAAATTTCGCTGGCGACCGCGTTTAATCCGCTGGCTGGCGTTTTGGCGGCCTTTTTGCTGCTGGGTGAAGTGCCCACTGTGGCGCAGTATATCGGCGGCGGTGTGATTCTCTGCGGCATTGTGCTCAATCAGATTGGCGTGCAGCGGCTGAATGCGCCCCCGCCTTCGGATGCGGCAATGGATGAAACGGAGAAAGTGCTGTTTAAGGGAGTTTGATTGGATTGGGCTGAGCAGGGGAGAGCAAAGAGAGGGGTAGAGTCCACGATCCTTACCTCTATGAGGATGGCTGCTCTTTGACCATCCAAAAGATGAAGTCTTCAGGCTGACAAATATGCTCTGAGCTCAGCGTACTGACGTAGAGTGAGCCAGCGCTGATGGTGATCTCTTTCACCGGGTACCAGGTGTTTCGCAGCCGAATTACGACATCCATTGACATCAGCTGGTAGCTCGACTTATTGCGATATCTCCACCAGGTTCGCCATAGGCTGCTGGCGGGTGTGCCATACAGCTTGTAGCGAGCTGGCACTCGAAAGAATTCGTAGGACAAAAATGCGCGTTCTTTCATCCTATTCGCTGCTGAAAGCTGATTAGCAGGGATGAAGCTGTGCGCGGCTAGCTGTTCGCTTAGCTGATTTAAATAGCTGGTGCCGAGCCTCACCCAAAATTTTAAGGGGTGTGCCTTGAATGGCGCGTTAGCTAATATCCCTTCTGTTTTGCTGATCAACTGATTCACATTTGAGCTCGCCTCTGCTCTCAAGGCTGGGCTAGCTGCCAGAGCCTGTCGTCCCTGGAGTGAATCACGAATAAAATCATAAACGACATCAATTTCGGCAGCCAGCATATCCCTCAAACGAATATAGTCACATCTTTTGCTTTTAAGCTGCCCAAAGGCTGCTGCAAAATCGCGACCGTCGAAGAGACATGGCTGTCAGAAATTAGCCTTAAAGGCGCTTTGTGCTCAGTCAAGCTAGGAGCTATCAGTCGCCGAGACACTGCGCCGCCCAGACCGTCGGCTGCTT
>JAAHIA010000021.1 GCA_010671975.1 Leptolyngbya sp. SIO4C1
TTGAGCGAGAGGTGCAAGATGGCGAAAACCGCTGGTACCATCTACGTATTCGGCCCTATCGCACGGCCGATAATCAGATCGACGGCGCAGTGCTCACGCTGGTAGATATCGACAACATTAAACGCACGCTGCGGCAGCTTGAGATATCACGCCTCTACGCAGAGAGCATTGTTGAAACCGTGCGCGAGCCGCTGGTGGTGCTCAGGGCAGATCTGTCGATCAAAACGGCCAATCGCGCCTTTTATGAAGGTTTTCAGACATCTTCAGCTGAGACAGAAGGCACCAACCTATTTGAGCTGGGCAACGGCCAGTGGGACATTCCCGAGCTGCGATCGCGTCTGGCAACCTTTCTATCTGACGGTGTGCAGCTTCAAGATGTTGAAATCAGCCACCACTTTGAGCAAATCGGCAATAAAACGCTGCTGCTAAACGCGCGTGAGATTGAGCAAAGCATTGAAGAGCGGATGCTGCTGCTTTCAATTGAAGATATTACTGAGCGCAAGCAGGCCGAAACCAGTCGAATTCAGCTAGTACAGGCGGAAGCGGCTCGATCAGAAGCTGAGTCTGCCAATGCCAGCAAGGATGAGTTTTTGTCTGTGCTGTCTCACGAGCTGCGCACGCCGCTAAACGCCGTCTTGGGCTGGACGGGTATTTTGCTGCACCAGTCAACTACCAATCCTGTCCTGATTAACCGATCGCTGCCGATTATCGAGCGCAATGCCAGAGCGCAGATTCGGCTGATTGACGATCTGCTAGACATCTCTCGCATTGTTCAAGGGCGGATGTCGCTGCAGCTGCGACCCGTCAACCTGACCCAGCTTTTAAATACGGTCGTTGAGTCTATTCAACCAGCGGCTGCGCAAAGAAGAATTCAGCTCAGGTGTACGCTCAATGAAGCACCGTCTGCCTTAAACCTCGACTATGATCGGATTCAGCAAGTGCTGTGGAATGCCCTGTCCAATGCGATTAAGTTCACACCTGAGAGCGGACAGGTGAGCATCAACCTAGTCTACACCAACAGCCAGGCAGTGATTGAAATTACCGACACGGGCGAGGGCATTGATCCTGACTTTTTACCCCGCGTGTTTGATCGCTTTCGTCAGGCTAACAGCTCTAACACGCGCCAGTATGGTGGCCTCGGGCTGGGTTTAGCCATTGTGCAAAACTTTGTCGAAGCGCACAGAGGCACTGTGCAGATTCACAGCCCGGGCTTAGGCCAAGGGACAACGCTCACCATCATGCTGCCACTAACCGATGAGCTACCACTCGCAGATGCGATCGCGCCAACTGAGATTACAATCACGCCGTCCTCCGACAGCAATCTGCTAGACGAGCTTCGCATCCTGATTGTAGAAGACGATGCTGATAGCTTAGAAGTGCTGATGATTGCCCTAGAAATGCAGGGTGCCAGCGTGATTACAGCCATGTCGGTCGCGGAAGCCAGCGAATGGTTCACCACAACCGCTAGCTTCGATCTGCTCATCAGCGATATCAATCTGCCAGATAGAAATGGTTTCGAGCTAATTCGCTGGCTGCGATCACAGCCCTCTAACCAGAGCAGCAACGTTCCTGCCATTGCGCTTACGGGCTACGCCGCTCAAGACGATATGACTGATATTTTAGAAGCCGGATTTCAATATCATCTGACCAAGCCCTTCGATCTCGACGAGCTGGTTGATGCCATTATCGAGCTGGTGAGCTGAGCCCGCTAGCAGCTAGCTCAGCACAGTCTTGAACATGTCAGCTGCCGAGCGATCGGCCGTGAGCGACTGCCAGCCAATCGTTTGAAGAAACTCGTCGGCGTCGAGCGCCTCAACCACATCAACGCCCCAGTCACCGGGCTGCAGGCCGCCTGAGCCAGCAGCCGGCGTTGTCTTGCGCCCGCCTAGCGCCAAGATTGTATAGGGTCGCGATCGCTGCTGGCTGCGATAGTCGCGCAGCGTTTTGGCCAGCGCCTCACCCACCTGAGCTGGGTCTGCCTCCGCTAGCACCTCACAGCGCCAGTGCGGATGCGATAGCGATCGCACCGTCCAATCTGGCTGCCCTTTGGCAAACACCTCACAAAACTCGGCTGCCGACAGCGGCGGGGCCACTGATTCAGCAATGCTGTAGTTGTGCGAAAGCAAAAATCGAGTTGCCATACGCCTATGTTTGAATGTCCGCTTCTACAGTACCGCCAGCCGGTCCCTGAGCAAACGCCAAAGCTCAAGCGGCTGAAGCCATCGGCGCTAGCGGAGAGCGCTCGTACTGCTCAAGCAGATCAGCAATATCTTGATAAACCGCAACGCAGCCGGCCTCAGTCAGCCGCTCAGCTGCAAAATCACCGCTGAGTAAGCCCACCGTGCGCAGCCCAATCTTGCTGGCGGCTTTCGCATCGTAGGGGCTGTCGCCGACCACCATCACCTCGCTCGCAGCGAATTTCTCCTCGAACTGCTCCAGCGCCACCTCAAACACGTCGGGTGCGGGCTTGGCCTGCTCCACATCGCCGGCGCTAGTCACGCCCTCTACCAGATCACCAACCTTCAGCATCTCTTGGTAGTGCTGCGCTAGCTCAGGCTCAGCCGAGGTCGCTAGCACAATCGCCATGCCATCCTGACGCAGCCGCTCAAACAGCGATCGCACTTTAGGAAACGGCTTGACCTTATCCACATAGCTGTTATGAAAGTGACGCTCGCGATAGTTGCTGATTTCGTCCCGCTGCTCAGCCGTCACCGCTGCCGGTAAGACTTCCTGCAAAATTAGGTCGCCGCCCTTACCAATCTTTTGCTTCATCTCCTCGAAGCCAATCTCATAGCCAAAGTGAGAGAGCGCCTCGACCCAGGCTTGAGCATGGAAGTCAACCGAGTCGACGAGCGTACCGTCAATATCGAAAATTACTGCTTGCGGCATAAGCGCTGAAAAGTAAACTTTCTTTAAGTAAACGGGGTTAGCCAACGGCTGTCATATCTCTATGGACGGAAGCTACGGTTAGATCATTCCCGGGCCGATATTTACTCGATATGACAGCAGCAATAAGCTTGGCTCAAACCTTAGCCTTAGCTACAATGGGCACAGTTTTTGTCTGAGCCCATGATGACAAGCTTGGTCAAATTTCACCTCTCGATTCAGGATGAGCAAGCCAGCGATGTTGAACTGCAGAAAGCGCTATATGCTGTCGCCGCCGAGTTAGAAAAACAGTCTGCGCAAGTGGCCTCTGTACCCTCACCAACACTGTCCTCAGACTTCGTTGCGATGGGAGGAGATATTGTTAGCCTGCTCAATGTAGAAATCAATCCTGACACGCTCAAAGCGTTTGGTCGGTGGCTGTACGAGCGCCTACTGGGAACAAGCACTAAAGTCAAGTTTGAGTACGAAGGCATCGTATTTGAGTTTGAAGGCAGAAGCAATCGCGATCGCCAGTCGGCCATGCAGGATTTTGAGCAATTCATCGCCAAGATTGAGGCAGCCAAGCGGTCTTAACATGGGCAAACGACTCGCTTTACTGATTGGCACGAGCGAATATGGCAGCGGCTTTGAGGCCCTGCCAGGCAGCCTCAAAGATCTGCAGGCGATGAAGGACGTGCTAGAAGATCCTGACTGCGGTGCGTTCGATGTGGTCGAGTGCTGGGAAAATCGCGATCGCAACTTTTTAGCCACCCGCATTGAAGACTTCTTTCGCGATCGCACGGCCGAAGATATTTTACTGTTTTACTTCTCAGGGCATGGCGATTTGGGCAGCGGCGGATTTTTGCATCAGCAGCTGCACCTTTGCGTGTCTAGCACCTATAAAAAGCAAGGCCAGCTGGTCGAATCGAGCGCGCTATCTACAAGCTTCCTCAAGCGTCAGCTAGACTTAAGCCGGGCTCAGAAAGTTGTGATTTTAGACTGCTGCTACAGCGGTGCCATCGCCGACCTGATTCAAAAAGGCGAGGCGGACGTTAGCTTTGCCAGCCTGAGAGCGCAGGGGCAAATTATTCTGGCCTCTTCTAGTGCCGTACAGCCTTCGCTACAAGAGAAACATGGGCTCTCCCTCTACACCCAATACCTGATTGAAGGGATGCGGGGGGCCGCCTATCCAGGCCAGGGCGATTGGATCTTGGCCCAAGATTTGCATGCCTACGCAGAGCGCCGGTTCGAGATTGAAAAAAAGGGATCGTCCTCTCCCGTCATTCTGACCGAAGACACCGCGTTTAATTTACCCATTGTCAAAGCGCCCAGGCCAAAGCCAGAGCTAGACTACCGCAACACGTGCGATCGCATCTTTCAAGAATTAGACAGGGCGCTAGGGCTAAACTTCAACGGCGTGATTGAAACCAAAGTAGACAGAGGCCGACTAGATACCCGCCGAGAGAACCTGGGGCTTTCTTTAGAAGAAGCTCAGAAGATAGAAGAGCAGGTAAGAAAGCCCTACATAAAGCGAGCTGAGCAGCGCCAGAAATACGCGCGCTATTTCAAAGAAGCCGCTCAAGATGGCTACATCCCCGAAGGCCGTACTCGCCAAGGGCTGATGGAAATTCGCCAAAACCTATCGCTAGGAGAAAGCGACGCGGCTCAAATTGAGCAGGCTTTAGTGCAAGAACTCAGTCTGAAGCCAAGATCGGCTGTGCCATCTGAAAAAGCGGGGACTGACGAGCGCTATCGCCGCCTGGCTTGGGTGGGGGGAGCCTTAGCAGCTGTAGGACTGCTCATTGGTGGAGGCGTGGCCGTTCGCTGCGGTTTTTCACTCAGCTGTTCTCCTGCTGAAGATCGGCCTCAGCCCGATCCGCTGCCAGCCGCTCAAGCGTTAATTAGCGCCGGAGACTCAAGATTCTATGGCAGTACAGAACTTGCAGATCCCTATGAAACGCTAAAGCAGCAGGGCATAGACGCATTTTCTGCCGAAAACTATAGTGACGCGGAAGATGCTTTCGAGGCCATTCGCAACCAGGCAATCGAAAATCGGCAGAGATTCGCTTCAGCTACGCCAGAATATCAGGCAGCGGGCAATGCGCTCAAAGATCCGGAAATTTTGATTTACCTCAACAACGCCTGAGTTCGGCTACGACAGGCAGCGGGTGAACCTGTTCACACTGTTGCAGTAGCTGCTCCCATCACAAATGCAGCCGGGAGTAGGTTTCCTCAGGGTCGCCAAATTTTGTTTGGTGCCGCGCTGGCTCAAAATCGCGCCGTCAATGCTGAAGACCCTAGTGAAAGAACTAACTTAGAGATTGTCATTGTCAACGATCTCAACAATCAGTCAACAGCCGCAGAAGTGGCAACAGCGCTGACTAAATTACAAGTAGGCGATCAGCGATCGGTTCGAGCAGTCATCGGGCACTACACTAGCCCCATTACCTGCAAAGTTTTACCAATTTACAGCGAAGTGGGAATAGTCGTTATGTCATCAACGAGCACTTTAACAGACCTACGCCAGAAGTGTAACGACTCGAATCAAATCTTTTTTAGAACCACGTCATCGGCGGAAATCGAAGCCAAAGTTTGGACCGCCTATCTGCAGAATAGAAGCAATCTAGATAGCCCCAAGATCGCGCTATTTTATACCAAAGGTGAAGACTACAGCGAAAACCTTAGAGAACAGTTTGAAGACCAGCTGTCCAGAGGAACTGTCTCTAAATTTGATTTGTCAAATCAAAATTTTGATGCTGAGCAAGCGTTAGAAAATGCTGAGAGTGCAGATATTTTAGCCGTCTTCCCAGATGGCGGAACCGATAGCTCAGTTGCTTTCAACCGAGCCATTGAAGTCATCAAAGGCAGCAATGGAGAGAAACTGATTCTAGGCTCTAACCCGCTCTACGGCGAAAGCGTCATTCAAGCCAGCGGCGGCGGCCAAACTTTGCATAACAAACTGCTCATTGCCGTAGACTGGGATTCAGACTGCGGTGCAAGCCCAGACTTCAACACCTATGCCCAGGAGATCTGGCTGGGGCCTGCAAACCGCTTAGTCGCCCTGTCTTATGAGGCCGTTCAAGTATTAGCAGCGCCGCTCAAAAGCACTCAAACCTGGCAGGCGCTAAGAAATCGACTCAAAAACATCGAAGTCAATAGCGATGTCTTTAGCCAGAAAAGAATCAGCTTCGAGCAGGATGGCGATCGCAACAGCATTACGAATCGCATCATCGTGACCCCTCGACAAACGGGGCCAGGGTTCGTTCCCATCGACGGTCAGTTTTGTCAGTCGTAGCAGCCTAGCGCCGGGCTGATTAAGCGATCGCAGCTGAGTTAGGGCTTGCGCACAAGCCCTCCACTACGCCAGCTGTAGCATAGAGACTCCCTCCTGCTTTGGGTACGCTCCTTGCTGACTCACCCACCGACGAATATATCTAGGCAGCTTTCAACGCTCGCCTCGAAATGCTACTGAGCCAGGAGCCTGATTTGGCTCGCCATACTACTGATAGACAGTAGGCTGAGCTTGGCGAAGCCACTACACCCTCCACCAGCTTGTGAGCATAGTCGTCGCGCCAGTTGGTGCTGACGACCTCTACCACCAGCGGCACCGTTCTTCCAAACTGCACGGTCGAGGCGCTGGCCCAAAACGGCTCCTGCGCGAGCTGAGTTTTGTCTAGCACTGCCACATCAGGGCGATAGCCCGAGTCGGGCAGCTGCGGCTTCAGCGGCTCTATGCTACATCCACAGTGTAGCGACTCAGCCGACGTAATAATCGCGTGTGCCTCTGGCGTTGAGGGCTTCGCTCAGCCGGTCGAGGGCGTGGATATAGGCGGCGGTGCGCAGCGGTACGCCTCGCTCCTGGGCGATCGCCCAGATTTTTTCGGCCTCGGCAACAATTTGGGTCTGTAATCGCTGGTGAATTTCATCGAGGCTCCAGTAGAGGCCGCTGCGGTTTTGCACCCATTCAAAGTAGCTGACGGTGACGCCGCCGGCGTTGACTAAGATGTCAGGGAAGACGTAGATATCTTGGTTTTCTAGAATCAGGTCGGCGTCGGCGGTGATGGGGCCGTTGGCCACTTCAAAGATGTAGCGGGCTCGCACGTCGCTGGCGTTCTCAGCCGTGATCTGGTTTTCTAGCGCTGCTGGAATCAAAATATCCACATCGAGGGCCAGCAGCTCTGCGTTGGTAATCTTGTCGTGCTCGACTAGGTCGCAGACGCTGTCGCGACAGTAGACGGCCTGCACGCAGCGGGTAGTGTCCTTAAAGTGCTGCACGCTGGGGATATCGAGCCCCTGTGGGGCATAGACGCCGCCCTGCGAGTCGCTGACGGCGACAATTTTGTAGCCGGCGTCAAACAGCAATCGGGCAACGGCGCTGCCGGCATTGCCAAACCCCTGCACTGCTACCGTGGTGTTTTGCGGGGGCTGGTCAAAGCGGCGCATCATCGCCTGCAGCACATAGAATGCGCCAGTGCCGGTGGCGGTCTCGCGCCCCAAGCTGCCGCCCATGCCAATCGGCTTGCCGGTGATCACGGCTGGCGAGCGCTGCCGGTTGATGATGCTGTACTGGTCCATCATCCAGCCCATAATCATTGGGTTGGTATAGACGTCAGGCGCAGGAATATCTTTGTCGGGGCCGATGAAGTTTGCGATCGCATCGATATAGCCTCGGCTCAGCCGCTCTAGCTCAAACTTAGACAGCTCTTTCGGGTTGAGCGTGATGCCGCCTTTCGCGCCGCCAAAGGGTAGGTTCAGCGCCGCGCATTTAAACGTCATCCAAAAGGCCAGCGACTGCACTTCGTCCATATTGACGTTGGGGTGATAGCGAATGCCGCCCTTGGTCGGCCCGCGCGTGTCGTCGTAATGCACCCGATAGCCTTCAAACACCCTGAGCGAGCCGTTGTCCATCCGCACCGGAATCGAGACTTTTAGGCTCGTTTTAGGAAACTTGAGCCGTTCGCTGGCGTCGTCCGAAATGTTGACATACTTCAGCGCTCGCTCCAAACGCCGATTGGCATCGGTCAGAAGAGGCGTACTCATAAAATTGGTATCTTTCGATACTTTTTGAAGGGATATCTTGAGTATCGACCCACAAGTCTGGCGGCGTGGTTATTTTGCAAGAGAACTTTAGATTTCATTAATGTTATCTATCAATTTTCGCTGCGGCTTGGAGAAAAGCTGGCGCGGTAAGCTGGAAACAGCTCTCTACTGCGGCCCTACATGCAAACCTCAGACAAACCGCTGAAGCTTAAAACCGATCTGGCCTCTAATCAGCCCTCTCAGCCGGCAGCCGATGCGATCGCGCCCGGCTTTGACAGCCAAGAGCCGCCCGAGCAAAGCCTGATTGACGCCTGCGTGCACTGCGGCTTTTGTCTGACTACCTGCCCGAGCTACCGGGTGATTGGCAAAGAAACCGACTCGCCTCGAGGCCGCATCTATCTGATGGATGCGATTAATAAAGGGGAAGCGCCGCTGTCGCCCACCTCGGTCAGCCATTTTGACTCCTGCCTGGGCTGCCTGGCCTGCACCACCGCCTGCCCCTCCGGCGTGCGGTACGACCGGCTGATTGCCGAAGTGCGGCCTCAGATTCGCCGCAACCATGCGCGACCCTGGCCAGAGCGCGCCCTGCGCCAGCTGATTTTCTCGCTGTTTCCCTACCCCGATCGGATTCGGCTGCTGCTGACGCCGCTGGCGATCTATCAAAAATTAGGCATTTCTCAGCTGGTGGCCAAGACCGGCCTCCTGCAGCGACTCTCGCCTAGCCTAGCGGCAATGGAAAGCCTGCTGCCGCCGGTGACGCCTCAGTGCTTTCAAGACAATCTGCCGGAGGTGGTGCCGGCTCAGGGCGAACGGCGCTACCGGGTGGGCATGATTTTGGGCTGCGTGCAGCGGGTATTTTTCTCAGGTGTGAATGAGGCCACGGCGCGGGTGCTGGCGGCCAACGGCTGCGAGGTGGTGATTCCTAAGTCGCAGGGTTGCTGCTCGGCGCTGCCGGCCCATCAGGGTGAAGCGGCGCAGGCTGAGGCGCTGGCCCGACAGATGATCGACAGCTTTGAGGGGACCGGCGTTGACTATGTGATCATCAACGCGGCGGGCTGCGGCCACACGCTGAAGGAATACGGTCATATTCTGCAGCACGATCCGGAGTACCGAGCGCGGGCGATTGAGTTTAGCGATCGCGTTCGCGACGTGCAAGAGTTTTTAGCTGAGGTGGGCCTGACGGCCAAGCTGCAGCCGCTGTGCGCCGCGCCGCTGGCGGTGGTCTATCAAGACGCCTGCCACCTGCTGCACGGTCAGAAGATTAGCGCCCCGCCGCGCGCGCTGCTCAGGCAGATTCCCGGCGCAACGCTGCGCGAACCGATGGATGCGGCCCTCTGCTGCGGCAGCGCCGGCGTCTACAACATGCTACAGCCGCAGGTGGCGCACGAGCTGGGTCAGATGAAAGCCACAAACCTGCGCCGCACCGGTGCCGATCTGATTGCTTCGTCTAATCCAGGCTGCTCGCTGCAGATTTTGAATCACCTGAAGCTGCAGGGCGTTGAGCTACCGCTGTATCACCCAATTCAGCTGCTGGATCGCGCTATTCGGGGTGAAAAGCTTAAAATGTAAATAAATGTATATTTGCGACTTTCATGGCCCACTCCAGTACCGTGCCTGCCGCTAGCTCAGCGAAGCCGTCCAACTGGCAGATCAAGCTGCTCTACGATGGCGAATGTCCGCTCTGCCTGCGCGAAGTAAATTTTCTACAGAAGCGCGATGCCGGTCGCGGTCTGGTCAAATTTGTTGACATTGCTGCGGATGACTATGCGCCGGATGACAACGGCGGCGTTGACTTTGAAACGGCGATGGGCCGCATTCATGCCGTCCTGTCTGATGGCAGCGTCATCCGCGACGTTGAAGTCTTTCGGCGGGTCTACCAGATCTTGGACATGGGCTGGATCTATGCGCCGACGCGCTGGCCAATTTTGGGGCCGCTGGTTGATAAGTTTTACGACATTTGGGCGGCCTGGCGGCTGAAGCTAACCGGGCGGCCTGACCTGGCTACGATAATAGCGGAGCGTCAGGCCCGCAAGTCTGAGTGCGAAGCTGATCGCTGTCGCCTGTAGCGAGCTACGATCAAGGTAATGAGTTGAGAGGTATTGCTATGCGTAATACCGTGCATAGTCCGCTTTGGCTCACCTATCGCGACGCTAAGTTTGAGCCCAAGCTGCTAGGCTTCGATGCGCTTGAAGAGACGGATCTATCGCCTATCTACGTGGGTCTCAAATGCCCATTTTGCCAAAGAGGCGTCTATCGCACCTATGATGGCGTTGGCTATGTCACCTGCGATAAGCACGAGGTGAAGCAGCGGCTGGCTAAAAGCGTCAGTTTAGAGACCAATCAGCGAAGCGACGATTAAGCTATATTGAGGCGACTGTAAAATCGGCCGTCCCAGTACCGACATCTTCCTGAAGACAGAATTTTGGGTTGATAGGTATGGATAGGGGCACTTTTGTATCTACTAATACTTTTAGCCTTGTGTCTTTAGCTGCTTTAGGCATTGATCAAGGCTGGCATTGCAGCGCCGTTAGGCTCGCTGCTAGAGTAACCCCATATTAGTTTTCACCATGCTGTTCAACCATAAACGTTTGTCTATTGCTGCGGTAGGGTTACTGCTATTAGGCTTAGCAGGCTGTCGCACTCAAGGTCTCATGGCCGCCAAGAGAGATAGCACCGTCATTCGCTCTGCATACGGTACTTTAGAAGAACTGTTTCAGACCGAGATTGTCAACATCGGGCTAGAAGAACTGGGGTACCGGCCCATCTCTGGCTCAGAGCTAGAATACGATGTGATTCACAAAGCCATTGCTGAAGACTATCTTGACTACACAGCAGTGCATTGGAATCCGCTGCACAGCCAGTTCTATGAGAACAATGGGGGCAACCGTCGGCTAGAGCGCGTGGGGCCCCTGGTCGAGAATGCGCTGCAGGGCTATTTGATCGATCGCGAAACGGCTGAGCAATATGACATCACTAACCTAAATCAGCTTGCTAACCCTGAGATTGCTCGCCTGTTTGACAATGATGGCGATGGCAGAGCCAATCTGATTGGCTGCCCGCCGGGCTGGGGCTGTCGCGATGTGATCGAATATCACCTAGACACCTACGGGCTGAGAAAGACAGTTGAGCACGACGACGATAACTATTTTACGCAGATCGAAGCGGCCATTGCCCAGCAGGAACAGGGTCAGCCCATTCTCTACTACACCTGGACGCCGCTGTGGGTCAGCGGCGTGCTGACGCCGAATGAGGCTGTGACCTGGCTTGAGGTACCCTACACGGCGCTGCCCGAGGGGCAAGATGGCAAGACTATCAGCGGGGGCAAAAATCTCGGCTTCTCGGTTAATCAGATTGAGATTTTGGCGAACGATGCCTTTTTGGAGGCTAATCCGGCTGCTAAAAGGTGGTTTGAGCTGGTTAAAATCCCGATTAAGGATATTAGCTTGCAAAATCAGCGCATGCACGATGGGGAAAATACGCCTCAAAACGTGCGTCGGCATGCTGAAAAATGGGTCAAAGACAATCGCGGTACCTTCGATAGCTGGCTAGCGGAGGCTAAAAAGGCGCAATAAGGAAAGCGTTGAGCGCTGGCAAGCGGACGCGGAGGCTTTGAATGGCATCTCCGCGTCTTTTATGCAGCTATGCAGTTATTGCGCAGCTATTGTCTGCCCAGCTATTGAACAGTACAGGGAGCCTCAGCGCTCGACAGGTCCCAGGTTCTAACGGAGCCGTCATAGCCGCCGCTGATCAGGGTTTGGTCGGTGGCATCAAAGGCAATGTCGTAGATAAAGCCGGAGTGACCTTTGAGCGTACAGAGCGGTCGATTTTGCTGCCAGTCCCAGGTTTTGATGGTTTCGTCGAAGCTGCCGCTGGCCAGCGTTTGACCGTCTGAGCTGAATGCGATCGCGCCAATAACAAAATTATGGCCTTTGAGGGCGCGCTTCAGCTTGCCGGTCTGCATATCCCACAGCCGCACGATGTTGTCGTAGCCGCCGGCGGCTACGGTCTGACCGTCTGGGCTGATGGCTATGCTGTTAATTCGCTCGCTGCTGCCGGTAAAGGTTTGCAGCGGTCTAGGCTGCTCAATATCCCAAAGATAGATGCCCCCAGACTGGTCAGCACTAATCAGCTGCTGGCGGCTATCGGGCAGAAAGGCAAGGCTGTTGATCTGCGGTCCCGAGGCCAGCAGTATGCTCTGTAGTTTTTTGGTAGCCACGTCCCAGAGCTTTAGGGTACCGTCGCTGCTGCCGCTGGCGATCAGCTGTCCGTCCGGGCTGATAGCCAAGCTCACGATGCGGCCAGAGCGACCAGCAATCGCTGCGTCTTCTTGACCGGTTTCTAAGTCCCAAAACGCGATTTCCCCATCACCGCTGCCGGTAATCACATAGCGGCTATCCGGGCTAATGACGACGTCGTTAACGCGACCCGTGTGGTTAAAAGTGCGCTGCAGTTTGCCCTGTTCAAGATCCCAAATTTTAACGGTTTGATCGTAGCTGCCGCTGGCAGCCGTTGCTGTATCTGCGGTGATGGCAACGCTAAGCACGGTGGCTGAATGCTCCGTCAGCGCTTGCTGGGCTGAAAGCAGACTTCCATTGGGAGACTGAGCCGCATTTATTCGTGCTCGCTGCCCACCTTGAACGTACCACCAGAGAACGCTGAAAGCAGCACCAATCACGCCGAGCCCAACCAGCAAAGAAAGCACTGGAAACAGCTTTTCATTTCTTTGAACCATGTTTCTAAACGCAAGTTGTGAAATCTAACTGAAATAACTTCCAATTTGGGAAGCTGCACCTGGCTCAACTATGAGACTAGCCTGGACACTTCTACGGTGCTCAAGCCGGGCTGTCAGGATTCACAACGGCAGCTGCGATCAGCCCAGCGATCGCAGCCGTATGGGCGTAGCGGGCTAGTGCTTTCCCCATGATACCCAGCGAGCGGAAACGCCGTTGCTGAGTGTGACCGTACAGGTCCGCAGCTGGCTCAAATTGGCTCCTTTGGCCTCTACGCCCTCTAGCGCTGACGGGTCGATGTGCGCACCGGTCAAATCGGCGTTACAGAAGTTAGCACCGCTGAGCTGCACGCCGGCCAAATTAGCGCCGCGTAAATCAGCCCCCTCAAAGTCAGCCGCGCGCAGATCGGCCTTAGTCAGATCGACGCCTACTAGGCTGGCCGCGCGCAGGTCGGTGCCAATCAGGTTGGTTTCAGAGAGGTTGGCGCCGCTCAGGTCGGTATCTCGCAGGTCAGCGTCGCTGAGATTGGCCTGGCTCAGGTTGGCCCGGCTCAGATCGGCGCTGCTCAAATTGGCGCTGCTGAGGTCGGCTCGGCTCAGATTGACCCCGCTCAGCGACGCAGATTCTAAATTGATTGAATGCAGCCGAATCTCTGAAAAGTCTCGATAGCCTTGGTTGTACTCGTGAAGTAGCTGTTGAATATTCATAGTGGTCTGGCCTTCTCGCTTGAGTGAACTAACAACGGCGACCTGTCGACCGCGTCGACTGTGAAGGCAAAAGAAGCTAGACTTTGCGGTTGAATCAGATTCGCGACTGCAACGTAGACGACAAGATCGGATTAAAAGACACCTTTAATTGTCTCGTAACTGGTCGCGATTCCGCTCATTTGGTAACAGAATGAAAATGTTACTGCGACGAAGAAATAATTCTTTAAGTCAGAGAGGCTTGGGCATTGGGCAAGTTTTCAGCAGCTTCGTCCCGCGAGCGTTGCTACAATCGATTATGTTGACGGGCAATGATCGTTAAGAGGCATATCCATGACAGAAGAGTTAGGCAAAGCAAAAGACACGGCCATCACCCCCGTTAGCCACGAAACGCGCGCAATCATAGAGCGAGAAATGGCCGATGAACCCGATGAAATTAAGCAAAAGCTAGGCGAGCTGATAGACGCCATCAAGCAGCGCACCTCGGCAGAAATGCAGGCAGCTGGAGATGTGACGCGCGAAAACTACGCCACTACAATGGCCCAGCTGCAGCAGCGGCTGAAGAAAACGGAGACTTTCTTTAAAGAGCAAGAACGCTCAATCGATCGCTCTGTCCAAGAAATGACGGACGAAGCGACCGATCGATGGGAAACCTTTGTGGACGATCTGCAGCGCGTGGGAAATCGCCTAGACAATGCCGTGAACGCTGCTTGGAAGGCGCTGACCGAGCCTGACGAGTCTGCCTAGCGGCCCCTTAAACTCTAGCAGCGTAATCTCTAGTAGCGAGACCGACGCTTGCGCTGACGATGGCGAGCTAAGGTCTTGCGCTTGCGCTTCTCAATCGGTGTCTCAAAGTGGCGGTTTTTCTTTAGATCTGGAAAAATCCCGGCCTGAGAGACCTTACGCTTGAAGCGGCGGAGCGCTGATTCGATATTTTCGTCTTCACCCAGAATGATTTGGGCCATTGAATTGCCTCTGAACTGAACGATGCGGAAATTGAACGGGATGCCTAGCGGCGCGGTCTAGCTTTGTTAACTTTTAGATCGCGTCCCATCCATTCTGCACCGTCGAGGGCTTCGATAGCAGCGACTTCTTCTGCGTCAGTAGACATTTCTACGAAGCCAAAACCCCGCATCCGTCCCGTCTCGCGATCGGTCGGAAGATGGACGTTCTTGACAGTACCGTACTCTGAAAAGACCTGAGATAGATCGTCTTTGGTAGCGTCGTAAGACAGATTACCAACGTAAATAGACATTCAGCTAACAGCTCCAAAATCAATCATTGAGCAAAGTGAGTTTAGATTCGGAGCAAACGTCTAAACAACGAATTGAACTGCCGAAAATAATGCTTCGCGGTCTAGCTTAGCATAGTTTGCTAAGACAGCGCTGCTGTGCGATCGCGCCCCAGTCGGCTAGAGCGCTGACTCGAACGTAGGCCGCTGAAAGGTATAGCCAGCGGCTTTCAGCTTTTGGTTAGATACTCTGGCATTATAGGGTCGCGCGCTTGGCTGGCTAGGCTCCCAGCTGACCGGTGCGAGCCCGTGCCGGGCGCAGACGCGATCAATCAGCGCCTTGACAGTCGGGATTTCGTCTTGAACTAGATTATAGATACCGGCTAGCGATTGCGATCGCGCAAAGTCAATCGCGCCGACGATGTCGTCGAGGTGCACCCAGTTGCTGGCCGTTTCACCTCGCCCAGGCCGCGTCTGACCGGCCGAGCGGCTAAAGATGCGAGCCAGCTCACGACCCGGGCCATAGATGCCCCCCAAGCGAAAGAGGCAGACTTTGAGATCAGGCCGCGCGGCTGAGAGCAGCAGCTGCTCGGCTGCAACGAGCACCTTGGCCTTGTCAGTTACGGGCTCAACTGGCGTGGCTTCGGTCACCCAGCGACCGTAATGCTGTCCGTAGACGGAGTAGGTGCTGGTGTAGACGAGCTGCTGCACGGACGTTTCGGGCAAAACCGCTGCCAGGTTTTTGGCCGTCTGCAAGTAGGTGTCTTCGTAGCTAGCCTGGCGCTTAGAGCCGACACAAACCAGGGCAGTCTGCTGGTCAGCCAGGCAGTCCTGCAGCGCGTCTGACTGGTTGCCGGTGAGCACCACGGCGCGATCTGCTACGGCCGTCAGCTCGTCGAGCCGCTCGGGGCTGGTGGTGGTGGCGGTCACCGTTAGCCCCTGCTGCCGCCATCGCTGAGCCACCTGGGTACCGACATAGCCACATCCAATAATGGCTGCCCGCATGGCTAAGCTCCAAACCCGGTTTTTTTCTTGGCTTTCTTTTTCTTACTCGAGCTCTGCCCCACCTCTTGCAGCGCCTCTTGAAACAAATTGTGCAGGTGCAGCGGCACGCTGGCAATTTCTGGCAGCTGAGGCTCCAGCGGTTTTTCAAAGCGCGCCAGCGTAGCGTCTAGGTCTGGTGATAGCTCAAAGTCGGGCTGGTCGAGCACTCGCCGCAGGGCAGCGGTCAGCGCAGCCGGCCGTTCGGCGGCCAGGCAGTGCCAAACGTAGGCATTGGCGGCCTCCTGCTTAAGGTATTTGAGCGTCAGCCGATCGACGGTCTCGGCTGCGTCGGCGCTGCTCTCGTCTAAAAGCTCGCTCAGCCGCACATAGTCTTTTAAGAAAGTCTGTCCCCAGCGCGGATGCACCAGCACGGTCACCGCCTCAGCCCGCTTGAGGTCGTCTGGTAGCTGCAGCGGCGGCATCATCATTTTGACTGCCTGCGGGTTGTTGAGCAGCCCGCGTACGGTCTGACCATCCTCGCCCATCGCCTCGACCGAGGCTTCTAGCTCCGCTTCTGAGACGCCTGCCTGGTCAGCTAAATCTTTGAGCGATTTGGAGCTGTCTAGACCCGCTTCTGCCAGCCGTCGCTGCGTGGTGGCCTCCTGATAGTCTTTGAGCTTCTTGCTGAGATCGTAGCCAGAAAGCGTAATCTGGTCGCCCCCAAAAAAGTCAACAAACTCGGTATGATAGCGCTCTACCGACTGCCAGGCGGCTTCTAGCAGGTCCGGCGCGTCGCCATAAAGATGCTGTGGAAACCAGTTTTTGAAATTGCCAATCGCGACTGCTAGCTTAGGCTTGCCCAGCTTACCCAGCAGCAGCATCGGGCCAGAAAAAGTCCAGGTCTGCTCGTCGAGCGGAGAGAGCCGAGCCACAATGATTTCACCCTGGCGCAGGCGCGCGATCGCAGCCTCAGACTCTAGCCCGTTCGGAACCACGCGATAGTGTTTTTCAGTCAGCCAGTTCATCAGCTCGTAGCTGCCTGAATCAGCCTGCACGACGGTAAAGAGACCGTGAAAGCTGCGGTGCCAGCTCGCTAGCAGGGCGCGGTCGGCGGCTGAGTGCGCCGGCTGCTGAGCAAACAGGTCAAGCACCGACCGATCAGCCACTCGGCCCTCTGTCAAAAACATATCGATGGCCAGGTTGGCCTGGCTAACGCTCTGGAGCTTGTGCTTCGACCATCGCAGCGACTGGTCGGCGCTAAAGGACTCTAGCGCTACGGCAAGATCTCCTTCAGCCTCTAGAACAAAATCGAGCAGGGCCTGCTTTAAATGCTTTGAGCGGTCTAACAGAGTGCGATCTAACGTTGAGGTCACAGCAAGTCTCGTTTAGGCAATTATTCCAACGGTTTGGGGCAGCCCCGCTAAGCGAGGTTGCCCCAGAAAAACCTATCCTACTGTAATTACGGCCTAGGCGGCAGCTTATGCAGCCCGTCTACCGGTTGCAGCGTAGTAGATAAACAGTGCGACGATGGCGCCTAGCACAGCCACAATTAAGCCGCCGATGCTCAGGCCAGAAGCTGTCAAGGCAAGCGATCCTGTCGTCAGCAGGCTGTAGAGCGTGCCGCCCACAAACGCGCCAATTACGCCTAGCAGCAGCGTTCCCAAGATGCCACCGCCCTGATGGCCGGGGTAAATGGCTTTAGCGATCGCGCCTGCGATTAGACCTAATACAATCCAAGCTAGAATGCCCATACTCTTCTCCTAATTAATTTTTGATAAGAACCGTGGAATCGCGACTTATCTCAACAGTCTCACAGTAGCGAAATGCGCAGCACTAAGCGCCCCCCTAAAGAGATAGCTCGTCTATATCTTGCGCAAGATTATTACTAGCGATTGAGGGTGAAGCGCCTCTTTAAGAGGAACAAGTTGGTAAGACAACAGAGCAAGCTGTTATAGAAAACAACGGGCGTTATCACTTCTTGTTCAAGATTCGGGTAAAGTCGCCTTTATCCTGTACTCTATGAGACAATACTAGCCTTTTAGGAGTCCTTATGGCGGCAGACTACATTCAGAATGAAACCGAATTTAATACGCTGTTGGAATCTGAGCCGCTGATGGTGGTTGACTGCACGGCTTCCTGGTGCGGTCCTTGCAAGCTGGTAGCGCCGCTAATCGATCAGCTCTCCGAAGAATACGGCGATCGCGCTAAGGTGCTTAAGCTCGACCTAGATGAGAACAAGCCCGTCGCTAAGCGGTTCGGCATTCGCAGCATTCCAGCCGTGATGATTTTTCAATCTGGCGAGCTGGCTGAGACCCTTGTCGGCGCCAAGCCCTACGAAGAGTTCAGTCAGGCCCTGGCCAAATATCTAGAGTAGGCTCCCCTTCCCTACCTTTCCCCGCTTACCCCTCCACTCTCTGGCTCAAATATCCCCGATACACTTCGCGCAGCTGCTCAATCCTGAGCGACTGCGTCCAGTAGGCAATCAAGGCATGGCCAAAGGCCCAGGCGTCTGCATCAGCTGGCCCTTCGCTCTCTAGCAGCAGCGGCCAAAGGGCTAACAAATCAAAGGTTAAACGGCGGTCGCCGGTGTCGGCTAGCAGCGAAAATAGCTCATAGGCCATCTGCAGCTTGCCAATCACCACCGGCGCCTGCTCAACCGGGATCTTTTGCATCAGCGAGGTAGCAAGCAGCTCAGAGCCGGTCATGAGGGTTGACAGATAGCGCAGCACTGGGCTTTTGAGCAGCGAGGTAAGCCCGTGCGTAGTGGCCATCTGTAGCTGATAGTGCTCGATAATTCTAGCGGCAGCGACCGTACGAGCTTCCTGATTGCGTAGAAAGCGGGCTAGCCTGAGCTGCTTTGAGCTTTCAATGGAGTCGACTAGCAGCAGCGAGAGGCTGTCCGTATTCCAGTCGCTGCGGCCGCTAGCGGCATCAAACGTGACAAGGGGGAGGATGCGATCGCACAGGTCGCCTAGCTGCTCGGCTCGGTAGGCGGTGGCCTCTCGAATTGACTTTTCTTTAGGCTGACTGCCCTGCTGCCAGTCGTAGGGCGGCGACCATTCACGCACGGGGCGCAGCCGATCGACCTGCGTGACCAGCGCGAGGCAGGGCAAATCTGGCACGGCGGCCCGCAGATCTTGCAAAAAATCTGCATCCATCTGCAGCGCCGGATCGAGGGCCGGGGTCACCAGCAGCAGCAGGTCTGCCGTCTGTGCAAAGTCGAGCACCTGTGCGCGATAGTCGGCTCGATTTGCCTGCTCGTAGCCGGGCGTATCAAGCAAATTCAGCTGTTCTTGGGTGGGTGCCTGCCAGCGATAGGTTTGAATGGCGTCGGTGCTCGGCAGCACATCTACCGCTGCCTGCTCAGTCTGAAACAGCGTGTTGATTAGGCTGCTTTTGCCAGCGCCTGTGCGCCCGGCCAGCAAAATGTTAACCGGTTGCTGCTGCACCGTTTCTGCCGGCGTTGCCTTGGTGAGAATGTCTCGCACCGTCTGCGTTTGAACGGGCAGCGGCGACTCGGTGGTGGCTGTCGCTGTAAACGCTGCAGGTAGGTTTTCGCCCCCATAGAGCGCGGCCGCCTGCTGCGCCAGGTTGCGCAGCGCGGTTTCTCGCAGCAGCTGGCTGAGGTTGACTAAAAGCTGCTGATTGGCTTGAGTATTGGTACGCTGGCTGACGGTGCGAGCAACGGCCGTAGCCGGGTTGAGCAGCCACTGCGCCCAGTTCCAAACTTGCCAGAGCTTACGCGCAGAAGGCTCCAGCTGACGATACACCTCATAGGCCTGATAGGCCTGACCGACGGTGACCTGATTGAGCACGGGGCTGAGCTGCCGCATGGCGCGATCCATGTCGTCGACGGTGCCGCGAATCAGCCCGTAGGCCTGGGGCACGTAGATATTGAGCAGCGGATATTTGACTTCTGGATGATAGGCCTGGGCAACGATAGTGACCACGGCCTGACAGCGCTGCCAGAAGTGCTGCCAGCTGTCCCAAATGGGCGGATCGGTGCGCGCTTCGCTCAAAACTGTCTGCAGCGCTGCTTCAATCTGCTGTGTCACATCGCCGCTCGCCGCCGCTGGCAGCTCGGTAACAGCCGCCTGATCTAGCTCCTGCGCGACTTGCGCGACGACCGTTTCCATCTGGTCTAGCGCCGGCCGCGTCCAGCGTACGAGCAGCCAGCGCCAGCCGACAAACATGAGCAAAATGATGGCCCAGATCCAGTTCAGCCCCCAGGCGCGAATCTGCAGCCCGGCAGCAGTCAGCAAAAATCCGACAGCTGTCACAATCGGAATGGCTAAGACTGCCCACTGCCAAGGCTTAAGCCGAACCATGCTGGTACCTCTTGAGAGTTAACTGTTTCCTGTCTTGACTATAGGGGGCAAATATAAGGATTTCTATATATTTACGGCTGTCCGCGCCAGAGTTGGGCTATAGATAATCTAATCTTGCCCCCAGGCCGTCAACGCAGCGATAGGAGATGCGCGTACTATCCAATGACTGACGCGATGACCGATGAGACTCAGAGGCTGATTTTAGCGATTGAAGACAATCCCGACCATGCTCGGGTAATTCAGCAGACGCTAGCCGCCTCAACCCTAGAGGTAGTTGCGATCGCAAACGGCGAAGAAGCTCTAGCCTTTCTGACCCGCCAGGGCCGCTACGCAACCGCCCGGCGACCCGATTTGATTCTATTAGATTTGAATTTGCCCGGCCGAGATGGGCGGGCGCTGCTGTCGCTGTTCAAACGAGATCTGGCACTGCGGCGCATTCCCATTATTGTGCTGACAAGCTCAAACAGCCATGACGATATTCACACGAGCTATCTCAATCAGAGCAACTGCTACGTGATTAAGTCAGAAGACTTAGATCAGCTAGCGCGAATCGTCAAGCGAATTGAAGATTTTTGGTTTGGAATCGTGACGCTGCCGATTGAGCTGAGGCGATAGCCGCAGGCCGCGTCCGTTAAGCCAACATAAAGCAACATAAAGCAAGAGAGAACAGCCGCAACAAGTGCTAAGTTAATCTGCTAAAGATTACGTTTTGGTAAGTAATGCTGCGGTCTCATTCGTTCGCGATAGCTAAAACGCCTGTTTTTTCGTGGTTGTCAAAACTTTTGGGTTTATTTAACATTGTCGCTAGCTTGTATCTCAGCTCCTAAGATATGCTGCGGATAAGGCGCCAAAATACTTTTAAATCACTCGATTAAAGCACTGAATTTAGTTGATTTTAAGCTGTTGATTTAAGTCACTGAATCTAAGCCGTTAGGCCCACTGCTGCAGCTACCGCTGGTCAGCTGTTTCGCCTGTTTGCTGTCTAAGTAGATGATCCCATTTATTTTGCAGATATTGAGGCTCCCTTCCGTCCCCCAGGCTGGGGAAGACTCTGCTCAAAGCTCTCAACCTTGCGAGTTTGGGGGCATTCAGAAGTGAGATGACCAGGTTCGCCTACTCACTGATGGATCTGCCCACTGTCTGCCCATTTACAGAAGTTAGATTGCGATCGCGTTTGCGACCCGTGGAGATTTCTCATGTCATTATCCCCTTTAGATCTGTCTGCTCCTTCGTCTGCCAAAGTCAACCTCAGCCAGCTTAAGCAGCCGGCTATTCATACGCTGCAGCAGATTCAGCCGCACGGTGCGATGCTGGTGCTGCAAGAGCCGGCGCTCAAAGTGCTGCAGGTAAGTGCCAACAGTGCCGACGTCTTCAATCTGCCGCCGGCTGAGGTGGTGGGGCTGACGCTAGAAGATTTGCTCGACCCCTACCACGCCGATCTAGTGAAGCGAGGGCTGGTGTACGACAACCTTGAGCTGATGAATCCTACGAAGCTGTGGATTCGCAGAGAAGGCGACGACTACGGTGTGTTCGATGCGATTTTTCACCGCAGCGCCGACGGCTTTCTAGTGATTGAGCTAGAGCCCGCCCACACCCAGGACAATATTCCTTTCCTGAGCTTCTACCACCTAGCGCGCGCTTCGATTAATCAGCTTGAGGCCAACGCGGTGCTGGCTGACTTCTGTCAAGTGATTGTGCAAGAGGTGCGCCGCGTCACCGGCTTTGATCGCGTCATGCTCTATCGCTTTGACCACGACGGCCACGGCGAAGTTATTGCCGAAGAGAAGCTCGATGAGATGGAAGCCTACCTGGGGCTGCACTATCCCGAGTCTGACATTCCCAAGCCGGCGCGGCGCATGTTCCTGTCTAACTGGATTCGCACTATTCCCAACGCTGCGGCGACGCCGATTTCGCTATTTCCGGCTGAAAACCCGGTGAGTCATCAGCCTACCGACTTAACCCAGTCGATTTTGCGCAGCCCCTACGTTTGCCATCAGGAATATCTGCACAACATGGGCGTGGGGGCCTCGCTCACCATCTCCCTAATGAAAGACAATCGGCTGTGGGGCCTCATTGCCTGCCATCATCAGACGCCTAAGTACGTTCCCTACGAGCTGCGCAAAGCCTGCGAATTCTTGGGGCGCGTCATTTTCGCTGAAATCTCCACGCGTGAAGAAGCGGCCGATCAGGCCTATCGGATTAAGCTGGCTCAGGTGCAGTCAGAGCTGATTGAGGCCATGTCTGAAGCCGATCACTTTATTGACGGTCTCACCAGCAGCGAACCAAACCTGCTCGACTTAGCCGCTGCTAGCGGCGCGGCCATCTGCTTTGGTGGACAGTGGACAACGCTGGGTCAAACGCCCACTGAATCGGAGCTCGACTATCTGGTGCAGTGGCTGGCCAAGACGGTCGAGGGTGAGGTGTACTACACCAACTCGCTGCCGCTGGTCTATTCCGATGCTGAGCGCTACAAAGAAGTGGCCAGCGGGCTGCTGGCGATTCCTATTTCTAAGCGCAGCTACGTGCTCTGGTTCCGTCCGGAGGTGATTCAGTCAGTTAACTGGGGCGGCAACCCTAACAAGGCCTACGACCTGCAGGAGGCAGACGGCAACCTGCGGCTGTGCCCGCGCCAGTCCTTTGCGCTCTGGCAGGAGACCGTACGGCTGAAGTCGCTGCCGTGGCAGCCGGTAGAAGTTAAAACAGCGCTGGAGCTGCGCAAAGCCATTGTCAACGTGGTGCTCAAGCAGGCTGAGGAGCTAGCGATGCTGGCCCAAGATCTAGAGCGTTCTAACGCCGAGCTGAAGAAATTTGCCTATGTGGCTTCTCACGATCTGCAGGAGCCGCTGCATCAGGTCGCTAACTTTGTGCAGCTGCTGGAGCTGCGCTATGACGAACAGCTAGACGCAGATGGCAAGGAGTTTATTGGCTTCGCGGTAGACGGCGTCAGCCTGATGCAGACGCTGATTGACGACGTGCTGGCCTACTCTAAGGTGGATTCGCAGGGCATTGAGTGGGAGTTGGTGTCGCTGGAGACGGCGCTCAACCAGGCGCTGAGCAATCTGCGCGGCCGGATTGCGGAAACCCAGGCCAATATCACCGTTGATGCTATGCCCACCATCGTGGCAGACGGCACGCAGCTGATGCAGCTGTTCCAAAATCTGATTGGCAATGCCATCAAATTTAGAAAGCCCGGCGTTACTCCGCAGATTCATGTTGGCGTTGAGCGACAGGAAGAAGCCTGGCAGTTTTCTATTAAGGACAACGGGATCGGCATCGATCCGCAGTTCTTTGAGCGGATTTTTGTCATCTTCCAGCGGCTGCACACGCGCGACGAATATCCCGGTTCAGGCATGGGGCTAGCCATTTGTAAGAAAATTGTTGAATGCCATCGCGGACAGATTTGGGTAGAGTCTGCTGTCGGCGAAGGGGCAACGTTCTATTTCACGGTGCCAGTAGGAGGTCGCGATCGCAGCCATGCCAGCGGACGCAAAGTTCAAAACTATTTTCTTAATCGAGGATAATCGAGGTGATATTCGACTCATTCAGGAAGCCCTAAAGAGCACTCAGGTGCAG